>NZ_CAACVB010000015.1 GCF_900659635.1 Actinomadura roseirufa
CACCAATGATACCGAAGTGACAATTAACGCGATCGCTGCTTAACTAGCACAACGGATCACGGGGTGGCCTTTTCTTACACCACTCCCATGGACGCGGCCCGACACCGTCCCCGGCACTGGCTCGGTGTGCACCCGAACGCCACAGTCGCCGATACCGAAGGATGCGCGTACGAGCCGGGGCCTGTTCTGGACGCGAACGCCGGACGGCATCGTAATGACGGGCGACCGACAAGAACGTCGCAATCTGGCAGTGCTTTCTTCGTCTTGGAGGTGGGCCGTGGCAACAGGACCATGGAACCTTTGGAGAGACCTTCCGCTCGCTCCGAGAATGAGGCAGGCCCGAATGATCGATGCTCCCGCGTCGTTGCTCCCCTGGCTCTCAAAGCAGCCGAGATCGCCGGCGACCTGGTGCGCACTCGCGTCCCCGGCCTGCTCACCGCCAAAGGCGACCGTGACATGGCCAGCGAGGTCGACTACGCGGTCGAACGCGCCGTCCGTGACTACCTCCGCGACCGCACGCCGGACATCGCCGTGCTCGGCGAAGAAGAGGGCATCACCGGCGATTCCAGGGGCGACCTTCTGTGGGCCGTCGACCCGGTGGACGGGACCGCCAACTTCGTCCGAGGCATTCCCTTGTGCGCCTTCTCACTCGGTCTGGTCCGCAAAGGGCGCTCGGTGGTCGGCGTCATCGACGTGCCGTTCCTGGGCACCCGCTACCACGCGGCCCAAGACATCGGCGCCTACGTCGGCGACCGCCGCATCCACGCCGGAACGACCACCGATCTCAGAGACGCCATCGTCGGTATAGGCGACTACGCCATAGGTGAAGGAGCCGAGTCAGAGAACCGCCTGCGTCTTGCGCTCACCGAACGCCTGGCCGACAACGTCCAGCGCATTCGCATGCTCGGCTCGGCGGCCGTCGATCTGGCCTGGGTCGCCGAGGGCAAGCTGGACGCCAGCATCATGCTGTCCAATCACCCCTGGGACACCGCGGCCGGCGCCATCATCGCCCGCGAGGCCGGAGCCGTCGTCAGCGACATTGACGGCACCCCCCACACCTTCACCTCCTCCGCCACCATCGCCTCGGCCCCTGCGATCACCAAGGAAATCGCAGCACTCATCCAAGAAACGAGCCAGACCACGAACAGTGCGTGAGCAAAGCGGCATTGCCGCTCGTCCGGCCGAGTTCGATCTCATGATCAGCTTGTACGTGCGGGAGGGGCGGCCCGCCCGGCGGCGTCGAGCATCTGCGCGTGGAAGTACTCGACGGGCCGCTGACCGCCGAGCAGATCGAGGCGGTGCCCCGCGCGGCCACGGTCGGTCGTCTACGCCCGTGCCGTGTGCCGCTCTAGGGCCATGTGCCCCATTTGGGGGGTGACTCGGTGGTGGCTTCGAACTGGCGGGCCCTGCTCAGGCACTTCGGGCAGATCGGCTCGTCAGTCGATCGGGCCACCGCCTCGGGCGTCGCCGGGCGCAGCGAGCCCAGCACGGTCATTCCGGGCGGCAGGGTGGTCTGAGGGTCGATCAGGACGGTCTCGACGGTCCTGGGGTCGAACTCGAAGGTCTGCCTGCACGCCGCACATCGTCCTGTGTCCAAGGGCTCTTCATCCGGCATCTTGCCAGCCCATCACCGCTGAGGGTCGTCCACAAGACGCAGGCGCCCAATCCGCGAGGCCCATGGCGAAAGGCACCCTGATCACGGGCAGGTCATGACCCGGCGGGGCGCCGGCCGGCGGTGAGCGGTCTGCTCGTGGTTCACGAATCGCCACTCGCGCGACGTTCATCTCTGAGGTGAGTCGCTTCTGTTTCATCGCTTCCAGAACGGGTCCTCGCGTTGCTGTCCATGCCTCGCATCATCGTGGAGAAGGTGTAAAAGGCGTCTTCGACCGCGTCCATGTCCTCGGGAAGCGGTCCCTCCCAGGCCACGTAGACCCGGTGGCCGCCGCCCCTCCGGGAGAAGGCGAGGAAGGAGAAGTCGTCCTCGCCGGGCGGGCCGATGTCGGCCAGGTCTCGGCGCTCGGAGACGCGGGTACCCCGTGGCGGGACGATCTCCATCGCGGCCGGCCTCCGCTGCTCCGCGAGGACTGCGGTCACGCTCCCGGGCTGCCAGCGCATGGCCCGGTCGAGACCCGCCGCCGTGGCGCTCCGCGGGGCCCAGGATCGGCGCAGCTCCTCGAGGTCGCGTTCCGAGAGGGCGGCATCACGAGCCACGTCGGCCCAGGTCAGCCCTAGTTCGCCCATGCGGTCCCGGACGAGGTCGGCGAGCAGTTCCCGGCCCGGTGGGGGCGGCTCGTACTCGATGGGCTCCTGGCCCTCCGACAGGCGGACCAGATCGCCCGGATACCAGCCGAGAGCGCGCTCGACGCGGCTGCGGGTGCCGGCCTGCGGCCAGCGTTCGCCCGACTCCAGGTTGTAGATCGTCTTCCGGTCGACGGAAGCCCGCTCGGCGAGTTGCTCTTGGGTCAACCCCAGATCGCCACGTCGGGCCGAGACGTAGCGGGCGACTCGCACAAGATCGCGCTTCATGCTCCTATCATGCCGGGCATTTTGGGGAACTTCTATCGTTTGCGCGCCAATAGTTGCCTACGCCAAGTCTCTTTCGATTGCCTCTACATAAGAGAAATTATGGAAACATGACACCTCAGAGGCCCTGAGCGTCCCTCGGGCGTTGTGGTCATCCCGCTGGCCATGCTTGCCAAGTTCCCCATAGTTCCCCACATTTGCCCACCGGCTCGGGGTCCGTCGCGTCTCCCCGCTCTCGTCCCGCGGCCCATGCGGCTGTTCACCGCGTCGTCGGGGATCCGGCTGAGCCTCGTGACGTCCAGGGGGATCATGTCGCCGGATGCGCGGTGCTCACGGCAGCGGGTGCGGGCCAGTCGGCAGCGTCGTCTCATGGCGGCGGGCGGACAGTGATCGCGAGAGGCCTCGTCCACCGGACGGGCACGAAGCGGCGGGCCGGTCCGCTGGACTCGCGGGCGGATTCAGCCGTGGTCGGCGGTCAGGGCGGGGCCCGGCGCCGCGGGGGCCGGGAGGATCAGATCGGGGAAGGCCGCCACGCTGGGGAGGACGTGGGTGGCGCCGGCCGCGAGGAGGCGGGAGCGGTCGTGCGCGCCGGTCAGGACGCCGGCGACGACGGACGCGCCGGCGCTGCGGCCGCAGCGCATGTCGTTCGCGGTGTCGCCGCAGACCGCGACGTGCCGGACGTCGTCGGCGCCGAGGCGCAGGGCGGCGGTCAGGACGAGGTCGGGCCGGGGGCGGCCGCGGCCGTCCTCGGGGCCGAGGGTGAGGTCGGCGAGGTCCCACCAGCCGAGGGCGTCGAGGATGCGGGACTGGGTGCGGCGGCCGAAGCCGGTCAGCAGGGTGACCTTCACACCGGCGGCGCGGATGCGCTCGATGGCGTGGGCGGCGCCGGGGACGGGATGGAGGCCGCGGCGGTCGACGAGCTGCTCGTAGGACCGTTCGAAGGCCAGGTGGGCGGCCTGGGCGCGGGCCTCGTCGAAGAGCGAGCGGAAGACCTCGATCGTGGAGCCGCCGCGCGACTCGCGGACGCGGGCCATCGCGGCGCCGTGGGCTCCCGTGCCGGGGGCGATCCCCAGGGCGGCGATCGCCTCGGCGAACGCGGTCTCGACGGTGTCACCGTCGGCGACAGTGGTCCCGGCGAGATCGAGGCAGACGATGGAGATCGTCTCTGCTTCGCTCACGCCGGGGCCTCCCTCGAAGTCGGGCGTGCGCTCTCCGCGGGACTATCGCCGGCGTCTCAGCTGTCGGACGAGGTGGCCTCGGTCCACAGGTCGAGCTCGGCGCGGTCCTGCTGGAGGCGGCGCCAGACGGCGAAGCCGCCGAGAGCGACGACGGCGAGAATGAGAAGCTTCTTCACGGTGGGGACCCCTTCACCTCGGTTACGAAGCCAAACCCGGGAACGATACGGATCAGTGATGCTCCCCCAGGCTCTTCGCAGCCTAGCAACCGATCCCGGTCGGTCCGCACCCGCACGGGGTTATCGGACCTGGAGTCCAATCCGGGTATGGCGGCCGCGCCTCTCGCCGGATCGGGCGCGTGGCCGGATAATCCGGGGGACGACCCTTCGGGAGTGCCGATGCCAGAGGACGACTTCGGGCTCTGGGAGCGTGAGCTCGACCCAGCTCCGGAGGAGGAGAGGTCCGGCGGGCGCGGGATGGTGGTGGTCGCCGGTCTCACGGCGACGGGCTGCACCGCGATGATCGCGCTGGGCGAGGTGCCGCTGGGCACGGCAGGGCTGGTGCTGTCGTCGATCATCCTGTTGCTGTGGCGGATCGGCCTCTGATGGACGGGCGGCGCGGTGTGGAGCCGCGCGAAGCGGACGTCCCGCCGACCGTGCGGCCACCGGACTTCGCCGGAGCCTGCCGGGGAAGCCGATCGCACACGGTGAGCACGCGAGGTCGGCGGGGCGGGCGGATGGCCGATCGTGGCCGTAGGGCGCCCGGTCCTCTTCTCCTCACTCGCAGGTAAGGCCGGCGTACGGCCGACCGGCGTCCGGGTCCGCGCGGCAGGCGTTGACACGGCGGATCTCCCGCGGTACATCCGGCTCAGCCGCTTGATCAGCGGGACGAGCCGGCGCGCCGTCCCCCAGGGCCCACCTCGCCCGTCGTGCGCGCCCTCGTGAGGAGGTCCGTGCATGGTGAGAGGAAAGGCAAGCGCGATCGGAGCGGTGGCCGCGGCCGTCCTGCCCCTGGCGGCGGCACCGGCCCACGCCGCGGCCCCGCCGGAGGCGACGGTGGTGCCGATCCAGGTCACCGGCGATCCCGCGAAGCGTTTCAACCTGGTCATCATGGGCGACGGTTACACGGCGGCGGACATGCCGAAGTTCCGGACCCACCTGGCCAAGCACCTGAACGACCTGTGGACGATCGAACCGTTCGCGTCGTACCGGAGCTACGTCAACGTGTACGCGGTCGAGATCCCCTCGGGGGAGTCGGGGGTGAGCTGCGACCCGGACCTGTCCTCCCCACGTCACAAGACACCACTGAGCATGGGGTTCTGGGGTGGGTGCCAGCAGAACGGCCTGCAACGGCTTCTCGTCATGGACGAGGACGCCGCCAAGACGTACGCGGATCTCGTCCCAGGGGCGACGACGGGAAATCGTCAGATCCTCGCCCTGGCCAACAGCGACACCTATGGCGGTGCGGGCGGCACGTACGCGACGGCGTCCGGGGGGAACGCATTGTCCGCTCTCATCGCCCCACACGAACTCGGGCATTCGCTCGGTGGACTGGACGACGAGTACGACTACTACCAGCGTGGCGTGCCCGGCGGGACGTACACGGGACCTGAGCCCACGTCCATCCACCACACGCTGCTCACCGAGCAGGAGATGACAACACAGAAGAAGAAGTGGTGGCGCTGGCTGGGCGAACGCAGCGAGGCCGGCGGCACCATAGGACGGTACGAAGGCGGCCTCTACAGCAGCAAGGGGGTGTGGAGGCCGAGCCGTCACTCCATGATGAAGACGCTCGGCTACTACTACGACCAGGTCGGACGCGAGCGGATGACCGAGCGGATCTCCGCCAAGGTCAACCTCGTCCAGAGCAACACCCCAACCGAGCAGCCCGTGGGCACCGACCGGGTTCTGTGGGTGGAAGCGCTGCATCCGACCGGCCACTCGTTGTCCATCACGTGGACCGTGGACGACAAGCCGCTACGCAATGCCGGTGCGAACCTCGACCTTTCCCGGCTGCACCTCCAGTCGGGTGCGCACACGGTCAAGGCCACGGTCACCGACCCCACCGACTTCGTCCGTGATCCGGCGATCCGCTCGTCGGCCGCGCTCACCCAGGTCCGCACGTGGACTGTGGATACGCGCCTGGAGACCCCGCCGACACAGGTGCCTGTCGACTTCACGTCCACCTCACCGACCGATCTGCCTGTGGGTGGGAAGAGCGTCGTGTTCGCTGAGACCACCCACCCGGTGCAGGACGTCCCCGAGGTCCGCTGGGAGTTGGACGGGCGGAACGTGCGCGGCAATGACCGTGACATCGACCTCGGACGGTTCCGGCTTCACGAAGGGACGCATCGTCTTGTCGCACGGGTCGGCTCCCAGACCCGGACGTGGACAGTCGACGCGGGACGTCCCACGGTGCAATACGAGCTCTCCAAGGCCGCCTGGAGCCAGACTCGTCCTGGACACACTCCCGAGTACCTCTTCGACGGTCCGTTCACCATGCGGCTCACCGGGACGGACGACCGGCCCGGCGTAGTGGTGTCGGAGTTCCGTGTGGACGGGGACGGCTGGTTCAACTACTTCGGCTGGCCCACTGACTCGCAGGCACCGTTCCTGTTCACGGAGAACGGCACCGTCATCGACAGCCTGACCTACGGGAAGCTCGGCAAGGGCCGGCACGTCGTGGAGTACCGCGCGATCGACTCCGCGGGCAACGTCGGCGACGCGCGGAAGTTCGTCGTCACCCTGCGCTGACCACGCGGCGGGCCGTCCCCGATCCGGGGACGGCCCGCCGCACGACCTGAGGGCCTTATCCGGCGGCCGGTGCCGGATCCCCGTCAACGTCAACGGGCACGCTGTCCGTCGGAACGCTGTCCGTCGGCAGGGCTTCCGACGGCATGGCGTTCGCCGGGATGGGGTCGGACTCCGCGGTCGGGGCGTGGCGCGCGGTGGCCAGGACGGAGCCGCCCAGGATCAACGCGAACGAGACGGTGATCGTCGCGGTGAGTGGCTCGTCCAGGAACAGCACGCCCGCGACGACCGCGACGGCGGGGTTCACGTAGGTGAACACCATCGCCCGCGAGGTGCCGACCTCCCGGATGAGCTCGAAGAACACCAGGAAGGCCAGCGCCGTGCAGAGGACCCCGAGCCCGGCCAGCGCCCACAGGACGCGGGCGCTCGGGCGCTCGTCCGGCCAGGTGGCGATCGCCGGCCCGGTGTAGGCGAGCGCCGCCAGGGCGAGGGACGACGTGGCGAGGTGGAGGCTGGAGAGGTTCTGGAGGCGCCTGGTCGCGATCAGTGGCGCCCCGGCGTAGCCGAGGGCGACCAGCAGGACCTCACCGAGCGCCCAGGTGTCGCCGCCGCCGAGGTACGGGCCGGCCAGCACGCCGACGCCGCCCAGCCCGACCAGCAGGCCCGCCCAGCGGAGCGGGCCCAGCCGCTCGGCGTCGCCGGTGAGCCGGGCCAGCAGCACCGCGATGATCGGGACGGCGGCGATCAGCAGGCCGGTCATCGAGCTGGTCAGCCGGTGCTCGGCGTCCGAGAGCAGCGCCCACGGCCCGAGGATCTCCAGCGCGGCGAACAGCAGCAGCGGCCGCCAGTGCCGGAGGACGGCGGCGGCCATCCCGCCGGCCCGGATCGCCAGGGGCAGCAGCAGAAGGGCACCGAGGGCGGTCCGCGCGAACACCAGCACCGGGACCGAGACCCCGTCGACGGCCACCTTGATCATCAAATAGGGGATCCCCCACAGCACGCTCATCAGCGCGAACAGCACCCAGCCGCGGCGACTCACCACGTTCTCCCGTTCTGTCTCCACCACCCCGCCCCCGGCGGGCACCGGCTCAGACTGCTGGGCGGCGCAGGGCGGCGTCTTGAACGCTGTTGCGGTAAGCGCCCGGGGTGACGCCCAGCACGCGCCGGAACCAGCGCGTGAGGTGCGCCTGGTCGGCGAACCCGACCAGTGAGGCCGCTTCAGCGGGACGGTGCCCGGCATCCAGCAAGCTCCGCGCGCGCGCCACTCGATGCTGGGCCAGCCAAGCGTACGGAGGCATGCCCATGGCGTCACGGAACGCGCGCAACAACTGGTAGCGGGAAAGGTCGAGGTCGTCGGCGACTTGGGCGAGCGTCGGCGGGGCGACCAGTTCGTCCGACAGGCGGGCCGCGACCGTGCGGGCGATCCGCCCGGTGTCGGGTCCGCGCCGCGTGGTGGCACCGCCCGGGGCCGGCCCGGTCGCCGCGTGCCGGCCGACGAGCGCGCCGAGCACGCCGAGCAGCCGGGTCTCCCCCTCCAGCGGGTCGTCGCCGAGGCGCAGCGCGCGGTGCGCCTGCCAGAGCGCCTCGCCGAGACCGGGGTCGTCGATGACCGGCTCGCGGAAGTGCGTTCCCACCGGCTCGCGCGTCAGCACCGCGTCCACCAGCTCGGCGCGCGGGTACAGGGCCACGTAGGCGAAGCCGTCCGGGCCCGCCGGGCCGCCGGTGTGCGCCTCCCCCGGCTCGATCACGACGATGTTCCCGGCCGCCGAGTACAGCCGCTCCCCGCGGTAGCGCATGGTCTCCACCCCGTCGACGCACACCCCGATCGCGAACTCGTCGTGGATGTGCGGCGCGTAGTGCAGGCTGCCGAACCTGGCCGTCAGCAGGTCGAGCGAGTCACCCTGGATCCCGCCGACCCGCGTCCACTCGGCGTGGTCGCCGGTCCGGCCGGACGGCGGACCGGGATCGTGACCGATCCGGCCGGGGGCCCGCTCGGCGACGGCGTCGTCGTGGTCCGCGGCCGGACGGTCAGGCGGAGAAGAGGAGGCGGAGCCGCCAGCGGTCGCGGTCACGGCCGAGCTCCGCGACCGCGACACCCTCGGCGCCGGTGACGCGGACACGGTAGACCTGCCCCTCCCGGGACGACCCGTAGGTCTTCAGGACCTCGTCCACGGCGTAGCGCGACCCCCGCCACTCGTACGCGGTGAGCCGCCCGGCCGGGTCGTGCTCGGCCTGGATCGGCTCGTTGAGAAGGTGCCCCATAGGTCCGCGAGCCTAGCACGCATTCGAACTGATGTTCGCAGGTCGGGGGCGGTACGGCGGGTGCCCGGACGGCCACCGCGGGGCGCGCGGCACCGGTCTCGGCACCGGCCCCGGCACCCGTCCGCGCGCCATCGTACGCGCGCGTGCGGGCGTACGCCGGGCGTGGCGCGAGGGTGCCCGGGCGCGTGTCCATGTCGCCATTAAGTCGCAGCATGCGAACCATGTCCAGACCAACCGAAAACCCCATGGCGCCCTTCTCGGGGGTAGGACGACGGCGTACCGCGAAGGGGGACGAATGATCAACGGGGCGCACGTCATCCTCTACAGCCGCGACGCGGCGGCCGACCGCGCGTTCATCCGCGACGTCCTGGGGTTCCGGGACGTCGACGCGGGGAAGGGCTGGCTCGTCTTCAAGCTGCCGCCCGCCGAGCTGGCCGCCCACCCGACCGAGGGCGCGCCACGTCACGAGTTCTACCTGATGTGCGACGACATCCAGGCCACGCTCGCCGACCTGACCGCGCGGGGCGTGCACGTGGACGTGCCGGTGAGCGACCAGGGCTGGGGCCTGCTCGCGGCCATCCGGCTGCCGAGCGGGGGCGAGTTGCCCATCTATGAGCCGCACCACCCCACGGCGAAGGATCTCTGACCCGGTTGTCCACAGGCTGGGGGCAACTTTGCACACACCTTCGCGACCCCTTGAGCAGGCCCTTCGAGGGTCTGTGTCCACAGCGAAATCCCCAGTCCACAGGCTTTTCATGGGATCCCGAGCGGTATTCGTCCCGCCGTCCACACGCCCTGATGATCCCCTACAGTATCCACAGCCTGTGGATAACGTCGGTGCACAACCTGGGTATCACGCGCGCGAGCGATGTCCACCATTCTTCCCCAGGAGACCCCTCTTGCCCTGGACCACTTATCCACGGCGTGGATAACCCGGTGACCAGCGACAAGGACACGTGACGCACACGTCCGCGCACGGACTGTTCACATCCTGTGGGCAACCATCTCCACAGCCCGGCGCGACCGGTGGACAACGTCACCCACCGGCAATCCCCAGCCTGGTCCCCAGCCCGACACGGTTATCCACCATGCGCACACCGTCCCCGGGCGTCTCATCGAAGCGGGCAGACGAGGATGACCGCCGTCCAGCCAGATCCCCGCAGTCGCCGAGGAATGACGAGCGCGAACGTCCGCCGGGCTAGTCGGCCGACAACCCCCAGTAGAGGATTTCCTGGTGCTCATGCCCGTCGCGGTTGGCGGCGGCGCCGGCTCAGGCGGACGGGGCGAGGGCGCGCTCGATGATCGCGCGCGCGGCCTCGCGCGCCGCCGGAACGGTGTCGGTGATCGTCTCCAGCGCCGCGGCGGACATGGCGCCGTCGAGCAGGATCGTCAGCTCGCGGGCGAGGCGCGCCGGGTCCGCGGCGCCGGCCTGGGCGGCGAGGTCGCGCACCCAGGCCCGGACGGCCCGCTTGTGCTCGACCGTGGCCTGGTGGACCGGCGTGCCCGGCAGGGACTCGCTCGCCGTGTTCACGAAGACGCAGCCGCGGAACTTCTCGCCGTCGCCCTTCGCCGCCTCGATCGCGCCGAACATCCCGGCGAGCCGCTCGCGCGGATCGTCTCCGGCGGCGGCCGCCGCCTCGCGGAGCATCCGCCGCCACTTCTCGTCGGCCTGCCGCAGGAACGTCAGCACCAGGTCGTCCTTGGACTTGAAGTTCGCGTACAGGCTCGCCTTCGCCACGCCGGACTCGGCGATGATCCGGTCGATGCCGACGCCGCGGATGCCGTAGGCGTAGAAGAGGTCGGTCGCCGTCCGGAGTATCCGGTCACGGGCGGGTTCACGCGTCTTCGCGGCCATCGGACGGCTCCTCCCAGATGGCTCTCCATCCTATGGACAGACAGGTCGGTCCGGCTAATGCGTCCGCCCGCGCACCGGACGGAACACCTGGCCCTGTGCGTCCCCGCCGATGGCCTCGGCGTACGCACGCGCCACGTCCGCCGCCGGGGTCCCCGCGGCACCGTCCCGGCCGATGGCCTCCAGCGTCTCGGCCACCCACCCTGGGCTCACCGCGTTCACCCGGAGTCCGCGCGGCATCTCGGGCGCCGCCGCCCGGACGAACGCCTCCAGCCCCGCGTTGACGAGCACGCCGGAGGCCATACCGAGCATGGGTTCCTCGAAGGTTCCGCTGGTCAGCGTGACCGAGCCACCGTCCCGCAGATGGCGGGCCGCCCGGCGCACCAGATGGACCTGCCCCAGCAGCTTTCCGCGCGTCGCCGCCAGGAAGTCGTCGTCCGAGGTGAGCGGGACGAGCGCGCCGCTCGCCGCGCAGCACACGACGGCGTCCACGTCCCGGACGGCGGTGAAGAGCTCGTCCACCGAGCCCTCGTCGTCCATGTCGACGCGTACGGGACCGCGCCGCGAAGCGCGCACGACCTCGTGCTCCCGCTCCAGCAGCGCGACGACGGCCGAACCGATGGTGCCGCCCGCACCGATCACCACGATCTTCATGATTCTCCTGTCAGACCGCGGCACGCCGCGGGGACCCGGCCAGCAGCGCGCGGTAGCTCCGCACGTGCCCGGCGAGCGCCTCGTCCCCGATGGACGACGCGCCATGCACGATGAACGGCCGCTCGTAGCGCATCCCGGTGAGGTTGGCCGTCGCGTCGAACGGCAGTAGCAGGTCGACCACCGGGAACCGGTTGAGCCCGCCGGGACGGTAGAGGTCCTCGCCTCCGCCGACGGCGGTGACGATCTGCATCGACCTGCCGCGCAGCGCGTGGCCCGCCGGGCCGTACGCCCAGCCGCGCTCGAAGACCTCGTCCAGCCACTTCTTCAGCAGCGGCGGAACCGAGTACCAGTAGAAGGGGAACTGCAGGACGACGCGGTCGTGCCCGACGAGGAGCCGCTGCTCGCGCGGCACGTCGAGGCGCAGGTCGGGGTACTCCGCGTAGAGGTCGTGGACGGTGACGTCCGGCAGGTCGCGGACGCCGTCCGCCAGCGCCGCGGTGACCCGGGAGGCGCCGAGGTCGGGGTGAGCGAGCACGACGAGCGTGCGTCCCATGGCGATCACACCTTTCGGAACCAGGTAGACAGGTCTGTCTAGTCGATGCTCAGATTAAGCAGACAGACCTGTCTAGTCAACTTTGGGAGAGACTCCCCGGGAACGCGCCCGAGTGAACGAGAACGATCAGCCGCTACAGGGCGTCTCTCAGAGGGTCTCCGCCCCGCGGTCGGGCGCCCACAACCGGTCGGCGTCCCCGGCGGCGACCCGCCCCCGGTACACGCCGATCTTGTGCTCGATGAGCTGGAGGTGCTGATGCATCTCGGCGAGCTTGGCGATCACGTCGGCGCGGTGGGCCTCCATGAGCGCGAGCCGCTCCCGCTCGTTGCCGTGTCCTTCGGCCACGAGCCGGGCGTACCGCCGGATCGTCCGGATGGGCATGCCGGTGGCCCGCAACCGGGTGCACACGGTGATCCACTCGAGGTCGAGCCGGTGGTAGCGGCGCCGGTTCCCGGCGGTGCGGTCCACGGGCGTGACGACCAGCCCGGCGCGCTCGTAGTACCGCAGCGTATGCACGCTGACCCCGGTGCGACGTGCGGCCTCGGCGATCGGCACGCCCGCCTCGGGAAGATCGTCCGCGTCCTGCCGGTTGACTTCGAGCACGCTCTAAATCCTAGCCTCCGTGCCCATGAGCACTTCGACACCGCCGGAGAGCACGCCCGGCGAGCTCACCCGCCGCCACCGGTACCTGGTGCTCACGATCTGCTGCGCGAGCGTCCTGGTCGTGGTCATGGACATCTCCATCGTCACCGTGGCGCTGCCGGCGATCCGCCGCGACCTGCACGCCTCCGTGTCCGGCCTGCAATGGACGATCGACGCCTACACGCTGGTCCTGGCGAGCTTCCTGGTCCTGGCCGGGTCCACCGCCGACCGGGTCGGCCGCCGGCGGATCTTCCGGATCGGGCTCGCGGTGTTCGGGCTCGGCTCGCTGCTGTGCGGCCTCGCACCGGGCGTCGGCTGGCTGATCGCCGCGCGCGCCATGCAGGCCGCCGGCGGCACGATGCTCAACCCGGTGGCGATGGCGATCGTCGCCACCACGTTCACCGATCCGCGCGAGCGGGCCGGCGCCATCGGCGTGTTCGGCTCGACGGCCGGCCTGTCGCTGGCCCTCGGCCCGGTCCTCGGCGGCGCGCTGGTCGACCGCCTCGGCTGGCACTCCGTCTTCTGGGTCAACGTGCCGGTCGTGGCCGCCGCGCTCGCGGGGGCGGCGCGGTTCGTCCCTGAGTCCCGCGCCCCGCGGGCGCGCCGCGCGGATCCGGCGGGCCAGGCGCTGGTGATCCTGATGCTGGGCGGCGTCGTCTACGCGATCATCGAGTCCCGGCGGCTGGGCTGGACCTCACCGCTCATCGTCGGCCTGCTCGCCGTCGCCCTGCTCGCCGCGCTGGGCCTCCTCCGCCACGAGTCGCGCCGCGCCGACCCGCTGCTGGAACTGCGCCTGTTCCGCAGCGTGTCGTTCAGCTCTGCGATCCTCATGGCACTGTTCGCCCTGTGCGGGTTCAGCGCCTTCCTGTTCGTGACCACGCAGTACCTTCAGGACGTGCGCGGCATGTCGGCGCTGGCCGCGGGGCTGTGCCTGCTGCCGGTCGGCGGGCTGATCGCGGTGTTCTCCCCGCTCGTCGGGCGGACGGTCGGCGCGCGCGGCCCCCGGCTTCCGCTCGTGATCGCCGGGACCTGCCTCGCGCTGGGCGGCGCCGCGTCGCTCCGCCTCGGCCCGGCCACCCCGCTCCCGGCCGTCCTCGCGGTCTACCTGCTGTTCGGTGCCTTCCTCGCCGCCGTCAACCCGCCGATCACCAACACGGCCGTCACCGGGATGCCGCGCTCGATGGCGGGGGTGGCGGGGTCCCTGGCCTCCGCCGGACGGCAGACCGGCACCACCCTGGGCGTCGCGATCTCCGGGACGATCGTGGGCTCCGCCGCGTCGCACGGCGGCACGGCGTTCACCGGCGCCGCGCACCGCGTGTGGTGGCTGGTGCTCGCCCTCGGCGTCGGCATCGTCCTGCTGGGGCTGCTCAGCACCGGCCGCTGGGCCAGGTCCACCGCCACCCGCGCAGCGGCCCTGTTCGACGAGGTGGACCGAGGCACGGACCTCCGAACCCCCTCCCACCGATGACCGACGGTACCCACCGCCCCTGGCGAAGCCCGAGTCCTGCGCTTTACAACGCGACCCGATTAGTGAACCCGCGCCAACGCGGTCGAACTGCTCGAATGGTTCTGTCGACGTCTAGCGGCAGCGTTTGTCGATGAGTTTGGGCAACGCCCCTGATCATCGAAATCTGGTGTCGATGAGTTTGGTGAACACCAGGGTCCTTGCGGTGGGAGCATGATGCGTAACTCACCGTGAGAGGGCTGGATGCCGCGGCAGTCGAAGACCGAGCTGTACGCAGCGATCCGGCGTGACGTGCGCGCGGGCCTGTCGATCCGGGGTGCGATGCGTAGGTATCACGTGTCTCATCCCACGGTGAGTAAAGCGCTGGCGTCGGCGTGGCCGGAACCGCGGAAGAAGCTTCCGCCGCGGGCGTCGCGGGTCGATTCTTACAAGCCGGTGATCGATGCGATGTTGCTGGCGGACCTGGATGCTCCGCGCAAGCAGCGCCATACCACCAAGAGGATCTTCGACCGGCTGGTTGCTGAGCACGAGGCGGGTGATCTGTCGTATGGGATCGTGCGTCGTTATGTCGCTGAGCGGCGCCCGCAGATTCGGGTGGAGGCCGGCCGTGCTCCGGTGGAGGCGTTCATCTCCCAGACGCACCGGCCAGGTGCTGAGGCGGAGGTCGATTTCGGGGACGTCACGGTTCGTTTAGCTGGCCAGCAGGTGACGTGTTACCTGTTCAGTCTGCGTCTGTCGTATTCGGGTAAGGCGGTGCACCGGGTGTTCGCCTCTTGCGGGCAGGAGGCGTTCTTCGAGGGGCACGTGCATGCCTTCGATGTGCTGGGCGGGGTGCCGTTCGGCAAGATCCGGTACGACAACCTCGAGTCCGCGGTCGCTCAGATCCTGGGGTTTTCCCGGCAGCGGGTGGAGACCGAGCGGTGGACAGCGTTTCGCTCGCACTACGCCATCGACAGCTTCTACTGCCGCCCGGGGATCGAGGGCGCGCATGAGAAGGGCGGGGTGGAGGGCCAGATCGGATGGTTCCGGCGCAACCACTTCGTGCCGGTGCCCGAGGTCGGCTCACTGGCCGAGCTGAACGAGATGGTCGATCGCTGGGACGTCGAGGACGAGCAGCGGCGGATCCGCTCGCGTCCCCGCACGGTCGGTGAGTACTTCGCCGCTGAGAAAGAGCTGCTGAAGCCGTTGCCGATCGAGCGCTTCGAGACGGGGCGGCAGTTCTCGCTGCGGGTGGACCGTCACAGCCAGATCAGTGTCCGCACCAACCGTTACTCGGTGCCGGTGCGGTTGATCGGCCGGATGGTCCGGGTGGTGCTGCATGCCTCGGAGCTGATCGTCTATGACGGGCGCGAGGAAGTCGCCCGTCATGAACGGCTCAAGGCCAAGGGCCAGTCGCGCCTGGAACTCGACCACTATCTCGAAGCGCTGGTCCGCAAGTCCGGGGCTCTGCCGGGTGCGACCGCATTGGAACAGGCCCGCGCCGCGGGACGGTTCACCCCCGTCCACGACGCGTGGTGGGCGGAGGCATGCAAGGCCCACGGCGACGCGGCAGGCACTCGCGCGCTGGTCGAGGTGCTGTTGCTGGCCCGCCACATGGCCCACGAACACATCGTCGCCGGCATCGCCACCGCCCTGCGGGCCGGAGCGCTGACCGCTGATGCGGTCGCGCTGGAGGCCCGCAAAGCGGCTGAGGCCGATGACTGTCCGGCCGTGCCCGAAGACGACTCTGAACCTCTGGCACCGGCGCAGGCGACGGTGACGTCGCTGACCGCCCGGCGGCTGGCCCAGCTTCCCCCCGACAGGCGTCCCCTGCCTTCGGTGGCCCCCTACGACCAGCTCCTGCGCCGCCGTGCCGGCGG
Source organism: Actinomadura roseirufa (assembly GCF_900659635.1). Classification (GTDB taxonomy): domain Bacteria; phylum Actinomycetota; class Actinomycetes; order Streptosporangiales; family Streptosporangiaceae; genus Spirillospora; species Spirillospora roseirufa. The sequence continues at coordinate 15,736 of NZ_CAACVB010000015.1, forward strand.
GCAGGACTCCACCAGCAAGGAAGAGATGCGATGACGACCAACCGCCACCGTGGGCTGACCGAACAAGCCGCCGACACGGCAGTGGACACCGCCTGCCGCATGCTGCGCCTGCCGACCATCCGGGCCAAGTTCACCGAACTCGCCGAGACCGCTGCCCGCGAACAGATGTCTTATCGCGGGTTCTTGGCCGAACTACTCATGGCCGAGTGCGACGACCGCAACCGGCGGCGCTCCGAGCGCCGGATCAAGGCCGCCGCTTTCCCCCGCGACAAGTCGCTGCGCGAGTTCGACTTCGACTCCAACCCCAACATCGACCCTGCGACCATCCACACCCTGGCCGCCTGCGACTGGGGCCGCAAGGGCCAGCCGCTCTGCCTGATCGGCGATTCGGGAACCGGCAAGTCCCACCTGCTCATCGCCCTGGGCACCGAAGCGGCGATGGCCGGCTTCCGGGTGAAGTACACCCTGGCGACCAAGCTGGTCAACGAACTCGTCGAGGCCGCCGACGACAAGCAGCTGTCCAAGACGATCTCCCGCTACGGGCGGGTGGACCTGCTTTGCATCGACGAACTGGGATACATGGAGCTGGACCGGCGCGGCGCCGAACTGCTGTTCCAGGTCCTGACCGAACGCGAGGAGAAGAACAGCCTGGCGATCGCCTCCAACGAGTCCTTCGGCGGCTGGACCAAGACCTTCACCGACCCCCGCCTTTGCGCCGCGATCGTCGACCGCCTCACCTTCGGCGGAACCATCATCGAAACCGGCACCGACTCCTACCGCCTGGCCCAGACCCGCGCCCGGCAACAACAGCAGGCAACAGCCGGCTGAGCATCTCCAGCGACCGCATCAGGGCGGGCGGGCCTGACGGCTCTACCCGGTACCCCCTGCTTGTGTCCCTGTTCCCGTCATCACCGCATCGCTGGGAGTCCTCGGCGTTCTGCGTTTCGATCCCGCCGAGCCAGTGACGCGCGTGGCTCAGGACGTTCGGGCGATGGGCAGTTGTCCGGGGTCGTGGTCATACAGCCAGCCGGTGGCCTTCTCATAGAAGCGGTTGAAGAAGAACGGCATCATGATCTCTCGGAGCCTGGCCGCTATGGGCCCTGCCGTTTTGGCGTCCCGGTTGGCGGCCGCCGTCTTGGCCAGCTTGCCCGTACGATCATGGCGCAGCCGGTCGAAGGCCGCCAGGGCCGCGGGGACGGCCTCGGTCGCCGCGAGTTGACGGGCGAGTGCGACGGCGTCCTCGATCGCCATCGAGGCTCCCTGCCCGGCGCCGACCGGATGGGCCGCATCACCGACCAATACCATGCGGTCGTCATGGCGACGTGTCACCGGGGGGAGCACATGTAGCAGGGTGGAAGCGGTCACCGCCGAGGAGGCGCGGAGCACGGCGAGCGGCGTCTTCTCGGTCCGGAACAGCTCGGTCAGCTTCGCCAGGCCGACGGCGGTCAGGTCCTGCGGCGGATCGGCTGCGGCGACCTGAGCGGACCACCACACGGTGCCGTCGGGAGCGGGCAGGTAGATGAAGGCCCCGCGACGCGCGAAGACCATGTTGAAGCCCTGCGGCCGCTCACCCGGCAGGCGCATGGGTCCGTCGGTGGTCCCGGAGATCGAGTACAGGCCCGCGTAACGAGGCTCGGGGGCCGCGGGGTTCAGCGCCCGGCGGGTGGCCGACCAGATCCCGTCTGCTCCCACGACGAGATCGGCGCCGTCGGTCAGCGGATCGGGTGAGTCGCCGGAGAGCCATCTGCCGACGAGGATCCGGGCGCCGGCTCGCCTCGCCTCCTCCCGAAGCACCCCGACCAGGTCGGCGCGCATCAGCGTCACACTGCGCAGCGGATCGCCGGACCGTCGCCCGCGGGGTACGTCGCCCAGCGGCCGGTCCCTCCCGGACCACATTCGCTGCCTATCCACCGGAAAGCCCGCCTGCTGAACCGCATCCAGGCATCCGAGCGCGTCCAGGGCGCGCAGTCCGTTGACCGACAGGCTGACGAACGACCCCACCGTCCCGGCGGGATCCTCATACGCCTCATAGACCGTGACCTGAGCCCCGATCCGTGCCAGCGCGATCGCACTCGCCGACCCGGCGACCCCGCCGCCCACTACGACTACCTGCACGAAAGCCCTCCTGAATCAAAGTTCACCGAATCTTAATTCGGTGAAATCGTGTTCAGTATGCTGATGCGGCGACGACGACGTCAAGACGGAGGTCCGGTGGGAGTACGCAAAGCGAGGGCCGCGGAGACCGAGGCCGCCCTGAAAGACGCCGCACTGCAGCAGTTCATGGAACGCGGCTACCTGAACACCAAGATCACCGACATCACGGCCGCGGCCGGCCGGGCCACGGGCTCCTTTTATGACCACTTCACGAGCAAGGACGACCTGCTCCAAGCACTGCTCGCCGACCTGCACGGCAAAGCGCACGACCGACTCGCCCAAGAGGATCACCCGCCACACGACCTGACGGACCGAGAGCAGCTCCACGAGCACCTGGCGGTGGCCTGGCACCTGATGCGCGACAACCGGCCCATCATGATCGCCCTGTTCGAACAGGCGCTGGCTGCGGGTCCCAGCGCAGGCCGGCTCTGGCGGCGCCTGATCCAGGACACCCAGGTGCTCCGCGAGCACCTGGAGCACCTGCGAGAGACGGGGCACTCCCTCCCCGGCGACCCGGAACTGGTCGCGGCAGCAATGGGCGGGATGCTGTCGATGCTCGCCTACGCACTACTCAGCGGCGACCCGGACTCCGGCCGCTCCGACGATGAGGTGATCGACACCCTCACCCGGCTCCTGCTACACGGCCTCGCCGGTCCGAGCCCCTCGCCGGCATGACAAAAGACGGCATGGCCGAGCGAGCATGCCTCCCCCAGCGTGACCAGCCGGTGTCCACGCGTCCATACGTTGACGGACGAGGATGTCGGCCGCGCGGTCGTGCAACGCCCCGTTCACTGTCACGGTCCGCTGGTCTTCTCATCCACGGGCAAACAATCGCCAACATCGCGCACAGCTGCGCTTGAGTGCTCGGTCGGACCCCGGTGAAGGGCCGGGACGCCAAACGACGCACCGCCGTCGCTGAATCTCATCGACACTTCCGGGCTGAACACCCTGCGATCGTTCACGAAACACGCGAACAAACGTTGCTGCTTCTGACCGACGCACTCAGCTCGAACGTCCGCCGTCGTCGGGTCCATGAGTTCTCCGCAGCTTCCCCTCTCGGAGGGGGCTCGACGACACGTCATGGCCGGGACGAATGACGGGCCACAGCCACGGAGTCAGTTGAAGGCGGTCCGAGGTGGCCGTGATCCGAGGCTGTGGGCTCGGAAGGTGGAGGTTCGCCGGGGATGAGCAAACGACGCGCGGCGCGGGGAGAGCCGATGTGAAGAGAGTCACCGTTGACCTCAAGATGTGTTGAGGTTAGAGGATCGGCCTCTCCGAAAGCTTCTGGAGCGGAGGGGCCCATGCGGGTGGTCCAAGCGGTGCGATTCGGCGGTCCGGAAGCGCTGGTGCCGGGTGAGGCACCGGATCCGGTGGCCGAGGCGGGACAGGTCGTGGTCACGGTCGAGGTCGCGGGCGTGACCTTCGTCGAGACACAGATCCGGCGCGGCGTGAGCGAATGGCATGCCAGCCCGCCGCTGCCGTACGTCCCGGGCGGACTGGTGGCCGGAACGGTGAGCTCCATCGGCGCACGGGTGGATCCGTCCTGGCTCGGGCGGCGGGTCATCGCCGGCACCGGCGAGACCGGAGGCTTCGCCGAACGCGCGGCCGTCGGCGTCGAGGACCTTTTCCCCGTGCCGGACGGCCTGGACCTGCCGGACGCGATCGCCCTGCACAGCGACGGCGGCACCGCCCAGGGCCTCGTGGAGACGGCCAAGATCCGCCCCGGTGATCGGGTGCTGGTCGAGGCGGCGGCCGGTGGCGTCGGCAGCCTGCTGGTGCAGCTCGCCCGCGCGGCGGACGCCCGCGTCATCGGGGCCGCCCGGGGCGCCCGCAAGCTCGACCTGGTCCGGGACCTGGGCGCCGACGCCGCGGTCGACTACTCCGAGCCGGACTGGACCAGGCGCGTACTCGACGCCACCGGCGGCGCGGGACCGGACGTGGTCTTCGACGGCGTCGGCGGACAGATCGGGCGAGCCGCGTTCGACGTGACGGCACGCGGGGGCCGGTTCTCGGTCCACGGCGCGTCCAGCGGCGAGGTCACGCAGATCGACCCGGCGGAGGCGCGGGCCAAGGGCGTGGAGGTGCTCGGTATTGAGCAGCTGTTCGGTTTCGGGCCGAACCTCGTGCGGTGGGCGAACCAGATGATGTCCCTGGCCGCCGCGGGGGTCGTCCGCCCCGTGATCGGGCAGACCTTCCCACTGGAACGCGCCGCCGACGCACACGCCGCCATCGAGAACCGCACCGCCCTGGGGAAAACCCTGCTGCTCATCTAACCGAACCTCAAAGAGCACCCGGCCTCCATCAGCCAATGCCAGGCGCCCACGCCCCCATCACCCAACCAAGCCGACAAACACCCCCGCGCTCGTCGCGCACGCCGTGCGGCTGTCGGCTCGACCGGCCGCGGGTCGTCCTCGGGTATCGGGGCATGCCGGGTCGTCAGCGTGGGGTGGCGTTAAACCGTTGGACGGCGTCGATTCGCCGTTGACACCATCGCCCCTGTGCGACAGGACGAGATCTGGAACCAGGACGCCGCCCAGCGCTACGACACCCCGGGCACCGGAATGTTCGCCCCGGACGTTCTCCGGCCGACCGTCGATTTCCTTGCCGCTCTCGCCGGAGACGGACCGGCGCTCGAATTCGCGATCGGTACCGGCCGCGTCGCCGTTCCCCTGTCAGAACGAGGGGTGCCGGTGAGCGGCATCGAGCTGTCCCGTCCGATGATCGAGCAGCTGCGCGCCAAGGCGGACGCGGCCACCATCCCGGTGACGGCCGGGGACATGGCCTCCGCCACGGCCCCCGGGACCTTCGCGCTCGTCTACCTCGTCTACAACACGATCTCCAACCTGCTCACCCAGCGAGAGCAGGTGGCCTGCTTCAGGAACGCGGCACGTCATCTCCGGCCGGGCGGCCGCTTCGTGATCGAAGTTCGGTGACGGCACGGAGGCCCAGGTCTTCCGCAGCCCGCACCGCTATGTCTGGCCCGCCGAGCTCGACCTGATGGCCCAGCTCGCCGGGTTCGATCTGGAGGACCGGTACGGGGACTGGACGGGCTCCGACTTCACCGCGGACTCCCGCTCACACGTCTCGGTCTACCGCCTCCCGACCGAGCCTTCCCCATCCTGAAGCCTCACCGGCGGGCGGTTGTCTCAAGCACCGCCGCATCGCCGGCCGACCAACCGCGAACGTCCGGTGCACTCGGTGGGTGCGGTGCCCTTGACCAGGAATCCGCCGGACCCGCCCTGCGACAACGGCGCCACCGCCGCGACGATCCGGCCCAGCATCGGCTTCGCGGCCCCAACACGCTGTCCGGTGCCTCGCCCCGTCCGTTGACTGCCCACAGCGAGGCGGCCGATCACCGTCGCGGCGGCCTCGTCGTCACCCACGGCCTGCCCGAGCGTCCGAGACGAAGATCGTGCCGCCACCCACGACCGCGGCACGCCCCGGGTCCCTGAAGTCGTATCGCCTGCCCGCCCGGACGGGCGAGTGTTGCTCAGCCTCGCCCGGACCGCCTATTCCCCCGTCCCGATGCCCCGGCCGCGTGCCAGTGCAGCCGGCGAGGCGGCCGACCAGCATCGCGGCCGCTTCAGCATCACCCACAGCCGACCGAGCCCGAGTCTCCCTGGCGAAGATCGTGTCACCACCGACGAGCAACAGCCCGTCCTGAGCGCTGAAGGCATATCACCTGCCCGCCCGGACGAGTGGTGCTGCTCAGGCCCGTCCATGCTGCTTGTTCCCCCCGGCCGGTGCCAGCGCCACCAGCAGGTACCAGCTCCGCCAGCCGGACGCCGATCGTCGCCGCTTCAGCCTCTCGCCTACGACCCGTGGCACGCCCTGCACACTGAAGTCGGTTCGCCCGCCCGGACGAGTGGTGCTGCTCAAGCCCGTCCAGGCCGCTTGTTCCCCCCGGCCGGTGCCGGCGCCACTAGCAGGTGCCAGCTCCGCCAGCCGGACGCCGATCGTCGCCGCTTCAGCCTCTCGGCGACCGGACGATCCCGAGCGCTCGTCACGACGATCGAATCGCCGACGACCCGTGGCACGCCCTGCACACTGAAGTCGGTTCGCCCGCCCGGACGAATGGTGCTGCTCAGCCTCGCCCAGACCGCCTATTCCCCCCGGCCGGTGCCGGCGCCACCAGCAGGTGCCAGCTCCGCCAGCCCGGCGCCGATCGTCGCCGCTTCAGCCTCTCGGCGACCGGACGATCCCGAGCGCTCGTCACGACGATCGAATCGCCGACGACCCGTGGCACGCCCTGCACACTGAAGTCGGTTCGCCCGCCCGGACGAATGGTGCTGCTCAGCCTCGCCCAGACCGCCTATTCCCCCCGGCCGGTGCCGGCGCCACCAGCAGGTGCCAGCTCCGCCAGCCGGACGCCGATCGTCGCCGCTTCGGTCTCTCGCCGACGACCGGTGGCACGGCTTGCGCACTGAAGTCGGTTCGCCCGCCCGGACGAGTGGTGCTGCTCAAGCCCGTCCAGGGCGTCTTTTCGCTCGGTGGGTGGATCGCGTGGGCTGGCGGGCTCCCTAGGTGGCCAGTGTGGACCGCCGCTCTGTGGGTGGGCGAGGACGCCCTGCGCGCCTCCTTTCTTTCGGGGGATGCGGGCGGCTCGGTGGTGGTCGGCGGACGCGTTCGCCGAGGACGACCCGCGTCTGGGCGCGCGAGTGCCCCGTCACCGACCTTCCCGGAGCAGCACGCTGTGCCCTTTGGCGCGGTGGGGTCAGCCGGGCCGACGACGCGGCCGTCCTTTGCTGGGCTTGTTCTCGGGCCGGTGATCTACGGCTGGTGCTCGATCGCGCGATCACAGCATTCGATGGCCGGGACGGGTCCCGGGGCGGCCTGCCATCATGACCGGCACGTTGTCCGGCCGGTTCGCGGAGGTGCGTCATCTTCTGGCGGTGGAAGCCTCAGCGAAAGGCTCCCGAACCTTTGGCCTCCCGGTCGGAGCCGGAGCGGATCTTCACCCATGGGCAGGTGGCGGCGTGGCTCGGTCTGGAGGGCGTCGTGCATCTGCTCACCGTCAGCGAGGAGAGCGCGGTCGCGCATACCAAGCAGCTGGAGAGCGTTTTCGCTCTGCTGGGGCGGCGGCTCGCAAGGTTGTCCGCAGGCGACTCCGCGGAGGTCAGGGCCGCTGCCTATGAGGCCGACGTGGTGGTCGGAACCGTTGACGACTTCGTCGCCGACCTTGGACGCGAGACCGAGCTGGGGATCGTCCGGCATGCCGCGGTGATCGAGGGCGATCCGACCGGGGCATTGGTCCAGCTGCTGGACATGTATCGCAGAGTGATGCCCGGGTAGTCCGCCGGGGCCTGCTGGATGGCTCGGCGCAAGACTCAAGGTCGTCGGCGGTACGTCAGGGCGGGGCAGACGGTGGCGCGGGTCATGCGCCGTTGGCCGTGGTATCGAGGTGGGGCAGGGCGACTTCGAGGTCTGACAGGCGGCGGAGGTCGTCGGCGTGGGCGGCGGAGTCGGGGACGGTGAGGGCCCTCGCCTCGGCCGCAAGCCTGCGGGCTCGGGAACCGTCGTTGAGATGGGCGGCGAGGTCGGCGCGGAGGATCAGGGCTTTCAGCCGCTCGGACGGGGTGAGGGGTTCGCCCGAGGCGAGCAGGTGGTCGAGAATCTTCGCGGCGCCGTGGTGGTCCTCCTTCGAGTCGCTGAGAAGGGTGGCCGTGTGGAGGGCTCGGGCAGCCTTCCCCTGTGGGGCGGGGGCATGGCTCAGGTCGTCGGAGATCGGCTGCCCGATGCGGAGCTGGATGCCGTCGGGGTCAGTGAGCAGGAACTGGCGGAGCCCGTAGCTGGTGTCCTTCAGCGGGCCCAGCCTGGGGAGGCCCCGGACCGGGATTCGGCCGAGGACCTCCTTGAGGCCGCCGCGGAACTCTTCGTAGAGCGCGTCCACGTCGGTGGTGACGATGTAGCACATGTTCATGGACGCGGACGGGTCGTGTTTCTTCCAGCCGAAGAACTGCAGCTCGATGTCACCGTGACGGACGGACAGGTAGGGGTTGGGGCGGGTCTGCCGGAAGGTCTGCTCGAAGTTCAGGGTCTTGTAGAACTCCCAGGTGAGATCGATCGAGCGGCACGGATAGATCGGGATCGCTTTCTCGCCCATAGGGGCAGGTTAGGCGGCCGGAGATTTGTAGTCAAGTTTGATTAGATCAGAGGGCCGCCAGGTCGATGGCTCGCGCGATGGCGTGATAGCCAGCGTCGTTGGGGTGCAGACCGTCCATGAAGACATAGCCCTGCCTGGGCAGTCGTGGGTCGGCGGAGCCGGCCATGGCCCGGTCCGAGTCGATGACGGCGTCGTATTCGCGGCTGGTGCGGATCCACAGGTTGAGGGCTTGCCGGACCTTCTCCCCCTCGGGGCTCCACATCGGAAAGAGCGCTCCCTTCATGGGGCCGACGGTCATGCCGATGGCTCGGACGCCGGCGGCGTGGGCGGCCTGGATGAGCTTGCGGTGCCCTTCGATCAACTCCTGAGCCGTCACCTTCGGGTTGGGGCGCACACAGGGGTCGTCGCTCTGGGGGGCACCGATGTCGTTCGCGCCCAGGTGGACGATGACCGAGCGGACACCGGGCCGGTCGAGCACGTCCCGCCGGAACCGGGACAGACCACTCCGCCCACCGCAGGCGGAGTCGCGGAGCAGCTTGTTCGTGCCGATGCCCGCATTGAGCACGCCCAACGGCCGGCCCGCCGCGTCGAGACGCTCCTGAAGGTCGTCGGTGAAGCGCGCGTCGGCGTCCATCGTGGAGCCAACGCCGTCCACCAGAGAGTCTCCGAAGACGATGACGGTGCGCCGCCCAGAGACGGCGGCGGCCCCGGGCGGACGGCCCGTGACCTCCAGACCGCCGAGGAAGTACCAGGAACCGGTGGATTCGGCGAACCCGCCCTGACCGACGTCGGTGAGGTGGTCGCCCGGGGCGCGGTAGGACTTCGTCAGGGCGAAGCGGTGGAAGGTGGCGGGGCCGGTCGCGCCGGTGAAGCGCATCGTCAGGGCCAGCCGTTCCAGCGGCGAGGTCGGCATCGCAACGGCGTCGCTGAGCAGTTCGCGCCCCGGCTGGACGACGGCCCGGGGAGAGCGGCCGAACGTCACCGGGACGAACGTGCCGGGCCAGGCGAGGGCACCACCGGCCGACCGCGCGACGGTCACCCCGGCCACGTGCAGCGGCCTGGTGCCGTAGGCGTTGGTGAGCCGGATGCGGAGATGGGTGCCGCCGACACCGGCCCGGACCACCTGGCGCAGGGACTGCTGGGCGAAGCCGGTCGTCGACCAGTTGGGCCCGGAGTCGTCGTCGCCCGCGACGGGCGCCTGCACGCCGGTGCCCCATGCGACCGTCCACGACGGGGTGGACGGGCCCGTGCCGGTCAGCCGGGTGGAGACCGGCGAGCGGGACGACGCGGCCTGGGTCATACCGGCGATGAGCGCGGCGGCGGCGCACGCACCCACGATGATCTTTATAGCGTGGAAGCCCGGCTTGGAAAGGCGCATGCCATCGATTTCACCGTCCAGGGTGGGGGCGGGGCATGCGGGCGGGCCTCACTCTTGAGGTATAAGCAGCCATACCTCACATGGAGTCCACAGCCTGTGGATAAATGGCGCGAAGATCACTGAGCGTGGGCCGACCAGGACTTTTCTCCGCTGATTGCAAGCGAACGACCAGGTCACTGGTCCCTGTGCAAACCGCGCCTCCGCACACAGGGCACTTGTCTGACAGTGGTCCTCGGCCGTCACGCGAGGGCGTTGACAGTCCCGCCGGAGCGACGCCGGGGGCGAGCCCCGGCGAGACTGATCGAGAAGCGATGCCACGCTCGCACAAGGGCGGTCACGGAGCGACCCGTCGGGCGAGCCCGTGGGCCGATCTCGCGGTGGCTCAGCGCTCCAGGTGGTTGGAACGGCAGGAACGGGGGGCGTTCACGGGGTTGCAGCGCGCCGGGTCGTCCCCGGGGAGCTGGGCCACGTAGTCGCTTCCGTACCTGGCCGCCAGCCCGATCACAGGGAAGTCGGTGCTGATGACCTGTGCCCCACTGGAGAGTGCGGCCTCGAGCCTGGACGTGTCGCCCGACCGGGCCTGGTCGAACGGGACGTCGGATCGCGTGCGGACGAGGTAGCCGCGCCGGACCAGGTCCCGGATCTCCTGCTGGCCCGCTCCGGTCGGCTCGTTCTGCTCCACGAACGCGGCGTCGGGACGTCCCGGCGCCGAGTCCGTGAAGATGACACGATTCTCGAGGTTGGGGTGACCCTCCAGGTAGGGGGTCTGAACGTCCGCGCCCTTGTTGTCCATCAGGAACAGGAACTTGCCCCGGGACTCCTTCAGGGTCGGCCAACCGTACTTCAGGACGGACTGCTCCAGGGTGAGCCCGGGGCGCCGCAGCTGGTCAGGCTTGATGATCTTGTCGTCGCCGACGGTCGCGCGGATCTCGGCGTCGAGCTTGTCCATGATCGGGGCGTCCCAGCGCGGGCTTCGCGGCCCGCCCAGCTTCTCGTAGGCCGGGTCGGTGGACTTGAACTCAAGCAGGATCGGGATAGGGACGTGTCCCGGGTTGGCGTTCGACCACGAGTTCACTTGGCCCAGGCACTTGGCGAGGGAGACGCACGACGACCCGTAGTCGTGGTCACCCCAGTGAAAGACCTTGAACCCGGGCTTCTTCCACTCCGGGTCAGTGAGCTCTCCCAGGCCCGCTTCCCTACGGACGATGGGCTTGCTGTACAGCCCACCCTGAGGGTCGGGGTAGATGTCCAGCTCGATGGAGCGGACGCGCTGCGACGAGAACTGCAGTGGCAGCGACGCGTGCGAGTAGGCGAGGTTCCACCAGCCCTTGTCCCGCGTCGCCTGGACGGCCTTCTCGGCGTCGGTGAGCTCGCGGTGGTAGCTGTTGTGAGTGGCGATCATCTGGATCTGGTTGAGTCGCACCGGACCCTTGTCGGCCGGGCGTGCGCTCGCTGTATTTGCCGGGAGTACGGCGGCCAGGACGGCCACCGCGCTCGAGAACGTTGCGAGGGCGATACGACGACGGCGCATCTGCATCCTCCAGGGGAAACGCGAATGAAACGCGTCGAAGCCTGATCGCCCACCATGATCGTTGCGTGAAGCACGGCGATGGACGCCGTGAACCGGGGCGGAACACCGCAGCTCAGAACACTGTCCATAGCCTGTGGATAACTTTGGTCCCCAGCCTCGCCGACTGTGGATCCGGCCGCCGTCCACCGGTCGCCCCCAGCCCGCCACGCAGCCGAAACACATGTCCGACCAGGTCAGAGCCACACGCTCAACATTCATCCACAGTCTGTGGAAAACGTCTCCCACACCCCCGTGGACAGAGCTGTCCCCAACGAGGTCCCCAGCCCCGTCCCCAGCTTCGCCGTTCTCCCCACCCTCTTCCACACCCCACACCGGACCTGACGTGCGGAAGCCCTGCCGGGCTCGTCCTAGCCCTCCGGGTAGAAGAGGAACAGCGTGCAGCCGCTCGTCGTCTGGGGAACATGCGAGGTTCCTGCGGATGCGTGGATGAAGGAGCCAGCCGGGTAGTCCCGATCCCCGTCGTTGAAGACGCCGGAGACCACGAAGACCTCCTCGGGCCCCGGATCGTGGACGTCGATCCCCTCCCAGCACGTGTTCGCGTCCATCTCCAGCACGAAAGCCTTCGCGCCGTTGTCCCCCTTCCACAGCGGACGCAGGTGGATGCCAGGGAAGAGTTCGTGGACCGGAGCGTCCTGGACGGCGGACCACACGTAAGCGGGCGCGTTCTGTTCAGTCGTCATGCAGCCCAGCCTTACCGCCGGCCACCATCCCGCGGAGTGTCAGGAAAGACACCCTGAGGTACTTTCCTGACATGCATCGCATGGTGGCGCTCGTCCGTCCATCGCAGTCGACCTTCGAACTCGCCTGCGCGGCCCAGGTGTTCGGGGTCGAGCGGACGGGGCTCCCGACGCGGTACACCTTCGGCGTGTGCGCGGAGCGCCCCGGACTGATCGCGACGCGTGCCGGTTACGACATGCTCGTGACCGACGGCCTGGACGCCTTCGACCGGGCGGACACGGTGATCGTCCCGGGTTGGCTACCCGTCCGGGAACCGCCCTCACCCGCGGTCGTCCACGCGTTGCGCCGTGCGCACTCCCGTGGGGCGCGGATGGTCAGCATCTGCTCCGGTGTCTTCGCGCTCGCGTACGCCGGCCTGCTGGACGGGCGGGAGGCGACCACCCACTGGGCGCTCACGGACGAACTCGCCGCACGCTTCCCGGACATCCAGGTCGACCCGGACGTGCTGTACGTGGACCACGGCGACGTGGCCACCAGCGCGGGGGCCGGGGCGGGCATCGACCTGTGCATGCACCTGCTCCGCGGCGACCAGGGCGCCCGGTACGCCGCACAGGTCGCCCGGACGATGGTCATGCCGCCCCACCGGGAGGGCGGGCAACTGCAGTACTCAGCGCCGCCCCACCCCGCACAGATCGACGGCACGCTCGCGCCCTTGCTGGAATGGGCCGCGGAGCGTCTCGGCGAGCCGCTGACCGTCGAGATCCTGGCCGCGCACACGGGCGTCTCCACGCGCACGCTCGCCCGCAGGTTCGCAGACCAGCTCGGCACCAGCCCGGGGCGCTGGCTGCTCGCGCGGCGGATCACCACGGCCCGGGACCTGCTGGAGTCCTCCGACCTGCCGCTGGAGACCATCGCCCGCCGCGTGGGCCTGTCGTCGGCCACCAACCTGCGCAGGCGCTTCCTCAAAGCCCTGGGCACGACACCGGGCGCCTACCGCCGGGCTTTCCGCACCGGCGCGCGACATTGAAAAGACCCCCACCGATACTCGGAGGGGGTCTGGGGGAGTGAGTGGGCCTAGGTGGACTTGAACCACCGGCCTCATCCTTATCAGGGATGCGCTCTAACCGACTGAGCTATAGGCCCGCATTCGCCGCCGCCCCTGGCGGCGCAACGAGAGGTTACCCCATTTGGCGCGGCAACCGGAAATCGATTGCGGGGCGGCGGCGGGACGGTGTTACTCGGCCTCCTTGAGGGTGACCTCCACGCCGCCCACCAGGTCCGCGGCGAGGTTGTAGATGACCGAGCCGACCGTGGACAGGGCCGTGATGAGAAGGACGTTCAGGGCGCCGACCAGGACCGTGTAGCCGAAGATGCGGAAGAAGGAGAACCAGCTTCCGGCGTCGACGCCGCCCGTGGTCTCGCCCTGCTGCTTGGTGAGGCTGTTGATGGTGTCGCTGATGGCGTCGAACACGCCGAGACCGGACAGGATCGCGTACAGGACCACGACGGCGACCAGCAGGACGACGAAGCAGACCAGCGACATCACGAAGCTGAACTTCATCACCGACCAGGGCTCCAGCCTGGCGAGCTGGAGCTGGGCCTTGCGGGCCGGCTTGCCGGCCACGGCGGGCTGGGTGGACGTCTTCACCGGCGCCGTGCCCGACGGGGCCGGGCGGTCCTTCAGGACCGTGCCCGCGAAGCCGCCCTTCTTGCCCGAGCCGGACGCCTCGCGGCGGCCGAACGGCCGGCTCGACTTGCCGGCGCGGTCGCGGGAGGACGACGTGGACGCCTCGGAGGGCGTGGCCCATCCGCCGGACGTGGTCGAGGACGGCTTCCCCGCGGGCGAGTCGAGCGGCGCCGGGTCGCGGTCGCCGGTTCCGGGAGGCTCGTCCGCGTCGTCGGCCGGGGCGATCTCGGGCCGGGCCGCGTCCTCCTCGACCTTGTCGAGGTCCATCCTGGTCTCGTCGGAGCCGACGTCGACGCTCGTCTCGTCCCGGCCTGGCGTGGCGGAGGCGGTCCTGCCGCCCGATCCCTTGGCGGATCCGCCCTTGCTCGTGCCGGGCTCGCTGCTCACGTGTCCTCCTGGCCTAGCGGCTCGGTGCCGAGGCGGAGGACGTCACTCACCGTCGTCCCCCTCGACCTCGGCGTCGTCTGAGTCCACCATGGACTCTACGTTCCTCGCGATGGCGACCACGCTGTCCCCGTCCGCGAGGTTCATCAGGCGGACGCCCATGGTCTGCCTGCCGGACTGCTTGATCTCCGCGGCGGTGGTACGGATCACGCCGCCGTTGGACGTCATCGCGAACACCTCGTCGTCCGCGCCGACCATCAGCGCTCCGACCAGTCTGCCGCGCGTCTGAACGATCTTAGCGGTGAGAACGCCCTTGCCCCCACGACCTTGGCGCGGATACTGGTCCGCCGCGGTGCGCTTGGCGTAGCCGCCCTCGGTCGCGATCAGGACGTTCTGGGACGAGTCCTGCACGACGAGCATGTTCAGGACTTCCTGGTCCTCCTCGAAGCGCATGCCGATCACGCCGGAGGTGGCGCGGCCCATCGGGCGCAGCGAGTCGTCGTCGGCGCTGAAGCGGATCGCCTGGGCCCCGGTGGAGACCATCAGCAGGTCGTCCTCGGACGAGACGAGCCGCGCGGCGATGACCTCGTCGTCGTCGACCAGGTTGATGGCGATGATCCCGCCGGTGCGCGGCGAGTCGAAGTCGCGCAGGGCGGTCTTCTTGACCCGGCCACGCTTGGTCGCGAGGACGAGGTAGGGCGCGACCTCGTAGTCGCGCAGGTCCATGACCTGGGCGATGCGCTCGTCCGGCTGGAAGGCCAGCAGGTTGGCGACGTGCTGGCCGCGCGAGTCGCGGCCGGCGTCGGGCAGCTCGTAGGCCTTGGCGCGGTAGACGCGGCCCTTGTTGGTGAAGAACAGGATCCAGTGGTGCGTCGTGGTGACGAAGAACTGGTCGACGATGTCGTCCTGCTTGAGCTGCGCGCCGCGGATGCCCTTGCCGCCGCGCCGCTGCGCCCGGTACAGGTCGGTCTTGGTCCGCTTGGCGTAGCCGCCGCGGGTGATGGTGACGACGACGTCCTCTTCGGCGATGAGGTCCTCGTAGGACACGTCCCCGTCGAAGGGGATGATCTGGGTGCGCCGCTCGTCGCCGTACTTCTCGACGATGGGGGCCAGCTCCTCGCCGACGATCCGGCGCTGCCGGTCGGGCGAGCCGAGGATGTCGTTGTAGTCGGCGATCTCCGCCATGAGCTTGTCGTACTCGTCCACGATCTGCCGGCGCTCGAGGGCGGCGAGCTTGCGCAGCTGCATGTCGAGGATGGCCTGGGCCTGGATCTCGTCGATCTCCAGCAGGCCCATCAGGCCCTGCTGGGCCTCCTGGGCGGACGGGGAGCGGCGGATGAGGGCGATGACCTCGTCGATGCGGTCCAGGGCCTTCAGCAGGGCGCGCAGGATGTGGGCGCGCTCCTCGGCCTTGCGGAGCAGGAAGCGGGTGCGCCGGACGATGACGTCGATCTGGTGCGCGACCCAGTGCCGGACGAACTGGTCGATGCGCAGGGTGCGGGGCACCCCGTCGACGAGCGCGAGCATGTTCGCGCCGAACGTCTCCTGCAGCTGGGTGTGCTTGTACAGGTTGTTCAGGACGACCTTGGCGACCGCGTCCCGCTTGAGGACGATGACCAGGCGCTGACCCGTCCGGCCGGAGGTCTCGTCGCGGACGTCGGCGACGCCGTCGAGCTTGCCCTCCTTGACCAGCTCGGCGATCTTCAGGGCGAGGTTGTCGGGGTTGACCTGGTAGGGCAGCTCGGTGACGACCAGGCAGGTGCGGCCCTGGATCTCCTCGACCTCGACGACGGCCCGCATGGTGATCGAGCCGCGGCCGGTGCGGTAGGCCTCCTCGATGCCCTTGCGGCCGACGATGAGGCCGGCGGTGGGGAAGTCGGGGCCCTTGACCCGCTCGATGAGCGCCTCGAGGAGCTCCTCGTCGGTGGCGCCGTAGTTCGCGAGGTACCACTGGACGCCCTCGGCGACCTCGCGCAGGTTGTGCGGCGGGATGTTGGTGGCCATGCCGACGGCGATGCCGGCCGAGCCGTTCACCAGCAGGTTCGGGTACCGCGACGGGAGGACGTCGGGCTCCTGCGAGCGGCCGTCGTAGTTCGGCGAGAAGTCGACGGTCTCCTTGTCGATGTCGCGCAGCAGCTCCATCGCCAGGGGCGCCATGCGGCACTCGGTGTAGCGCATGGCCGCGGCGGGGTCGTTGCCGCGCGAGCCGAAGTTGCCGTTGCCGTCGACGAGGGGGTAGCGCATCGACCACGGCTGGGCGAGCCGGACGAGCGCGTCGTAGATGGCGGAGTCGCCGTGGGGGTGGTAGTTCCCCATGACGTCGCCGACGACGCGCGCGCACTTGAAGTAGCCGCGGTCGGGCCGGTACCCGCCGTCGTACATCGCGTACAGGACGCGGCGGTGCACCGGCTTGAGGCCGTCGCGGACCTCGGGCAGAGCGCGCGCGACGATGACCGACATCGCGTAGTCGAGATAGCTCTTCTGCATCTCGACCTGGATGTCGACCGGTTCGATCCGTTCGCCCGGGTGTCCACCCTCTGTGGTCACGTCCGTCACTCTCAAGACCTCTTCTGCTTGGTGGGAAGGAAGTACGACGCCGGCTGGGAGCCCGGCCGGTCACTGCCGGGCGACGCGAACCTCAGATGTCGAGGAAGCGCACGTCCTTGGCGTTGCGCTGGATGAACTCCCGGCGGGGTTCGACCTCTTCGCCCATGAGCACGCTGAACAGCTCGTCGGCCTGCGCGGCGTCGTCGAGCTGCACCTGCAGCAGGACCCGGTTGTCGGGGTCCATGGTGGTGTCCCACAGCTCGTTGGCGTTCATCTCGCCGAGGCCCTTGAAGCGCTGCACCTGGTCGCGGGGACGCGGGTCCTTCTTGCCGGCGGCGATCCCGGCCTCGATGATCGCGTCCCGCTCCGCGTCGGAGTAGGCGTAGTCGGACGTGGTCCCCCGGGCGTCCCACTTGATCTTGTAGAGCGGGGGCTGGGACAGGTACACGTGGCCGGCCTCGATGAGCGGCTTCATGAACCGGAACAGCAGGGTCAGCAGCAGCGTGTTGATGTGGTGCCCGTCGACGTCGGCGTCGGACATCAGGATGATCTTGTGGTAGCGGAGCTTGGCGATGTCGAACTCGTCGTGCACGCCGGTGCCGAGGGCGGTGATGATCGCCTGCACCTCGTTGTTCTTCAGGATCTTGTCGATCCTGGCCTTCTCCACATTGAGGATCTTGCCGCGGATCGGGAGGATCGCCTGGAAGTGCGGGTTGCGGCCGCCCTTGGCGGAGCCGCCCGCGGAGTCGCCCTCGACGATGTACAGCTCGGAGCGGGACGGGTCGGTGGACTGGCAGTCCGACAGCTTGCCGGGCAGCGACGTCGACTCCAGCAGGCTCTTGCGGCGGGTCAGGTCGCGCGCCTGCCGCGCCGCCACCCGGGCCCGCGCCGCCTGCGACGCCTTGTTGATGATCTCCTTGGCCTCGCCGGGGTTCTCCTCGAACCAGTCGCGCAGGTGCTCGTTGCAGGCCTTCTGCACGAACGACTTGGCCTCGGTGTTGCCGAGCTTGGTCTTGGTCTGGCCCTCGAACTGCGGGTCGGCCAGCTTGATCGAGATGATCGCGGTGAGGCCCTCGCGGACGTCCTCGCCGGTGAGGTTGTCGTCCTTGTCGCGCAGCAGGCCCTTGTCGCGGGCGTACCGGTTGACGATCGTGGTCAGCGCGGCCCGGAACCCCTCCTCGTGGGTACCGCCCTCCGCGGTGTTGATCGTGTTCGCGAACGTGTGGACGGACTCGGCGTAGGACGAGTTCCACTGCATGGCGATCTCCACCGACATGCCCTCGGTGTCGTCGCCGAAGTAGACCACCGACTCGTGGGCGGCGTCCTTGCGCGCGTTGATGTAACGCACGAAGTCCTCGATGCCGCCCTCGTAGTGGTACTTGACCTCCTGCGGCTCGCCCGCGCCGTGGTCGAGGCGCTCGTCCTTCAGGGTGATGGACAGGCCCCTGTTGAGGAACGCCATCTCCTGCATGCGGCGGGAGAGGGTCTCGAAGTTCCACTCGGTGGTCTCGAAGATGTCCCCGTCGGGCCAGAAGGTGATGCGGGTTCCGGTCTCGTCGGTCGGCTCACCCTTGCGCAGCTCGGTCTCGGGCCCTCGCCAGGTGTAGGACTGGCGCCACACGTGCCCGTCGGTCCGTACCTCGGCCTCCAGCCTGGTGGACAGCGCGTTCACCACGGCGGAGCCGACGCCGTGCAGGCCGCCGGAGACGGCGTAGGCCTTGCCGTCGAACTTGCCGCCCGCGTGCAGCGTGGTCAGCACGAGCTCGATGGCCGGCCGCTTCTCCACGGGGTGCTCGCCGACCGGGATGCCGCGCCCGTTGTCGAGCACGCTCACCCCGCCGTCGGACATGAGCGTCACGACGATGTCGTCGGCGTAACCGGCGAGGGCCTCGTCGACCGCGTTGTCCACGATCTCGTAGACGAGGTGATGAAGGCCACGCTCCCCGGTGGACCCGATGTACATGCCGGGGCGCTTGCGAACCGCCTCGAGTCCTTCAAGGACAGTGATCGAACTAGCGTCGTACGCCAAAGGAGATCCTCCTGCCGGGGATGACGGCCGCCCCGCGCCCGAGGGAGCGCGGCGTGCCCCGTAACACACATAAGGGGCGCCCTCGTGCTCTGTTCGTGTTCGGAAGAGCCCTGGGCGACCCATGACGGCGCAGCATCCTGAACCCAAATTCATTCTACCGGTTCACGCGGCGAAAAGTGGCACTCACGAGCGCTGTGCGCCCGTGTGGCGGCCGAAAGGGCCTGGAGATGCATCCCCCCATAGCCCTAGGGGGGTTCTCTGGCCTACGGCGCGCTCGCTGCTGAACTCGTCACCTGGTGTCCCGAACAGATGTTCCCACCCGCCACCGACATTCGGTTACACGGAGCTACAACGACCACGCCCCGCGACGACGTTCCCGGCCGGGCGCCGCGAACCGGCGCCGCCAGGGGCGCGGGCGTTTCGGTGCGCGAGGTCAGCGGACGCGCCAGGCGCCCGTCCGGCGCGGTCCCGATGACGGCCCGACCACCTTCACGCGGCGGACGGTGCCGTGCCCCAGCTCCTCGTTCAGCCGCCTGACGAGGGTGGACGACAGCAACCGCAGCTGCGTCGCCCACGTGGTGGAGTCGGCCGCCACCGTCAGCTCGCCTCCCTCGAAGTGCTCGGGACGGGTGTGCTCGGCCAGCTCCGGACCGACGATCCCCGCCCAGTTGCCGAACACCCCGCCCACAGCCGCCCTCTGCTCCCACCCACGGGACGCGAGCAGTTCGCGGATCGCCGCACCGAACGCCTTGGGGTCGCCTCCCCTGCCCGGTTCGCGGACCCGGACGAGCTTGGACGACTTCCTCTTGCCCCCCTGGCCGGGGAGGGTCCCGCGCTTGAGCGCGTCCGCCTTCGCCTGGGCCAGAGCCTCGCGAGCCAGTTCGATTCCGGTCTTGGGGGGCGGACCGTCCGGAACGCCTCCTGCGTCCCGTCCGTCCGCCGTGGTCGCGGGATCCACCGCGCCGGGGGAGTTATGCACATCCTGTGGATCGTCATCCATCGTGCCTACTCCTCCCCAGGCTGTAGATCAGTCACGAACGACCTGGCCGTCCGCGACGGTATACGAGCCGCCCGTCAGTTCCACCGGGACGTCCGCGGGGACGGCCGCCGTGATGAGCACCTGCTCGGCCGGAGCGACCAGCTCCGCCAGGCGGCTGCGGCGGCCCGCGTCGAGCTCGGCGAACACGTCGTCCAGGATGAGGACGGGGTCGTCCCCGTCGGCGCGGAGCAGGTCGAACGCCGCCAGCCGCAGGCCCAGCGCGAACGACCACGACTCGCCGTGACTCGCGTAACCGCGGGCGGGCAGCTCCCCCAGCCGCAGGACGAGCTCGTCCCGGTGCGGGCCGACGAGGCTGACACCGCGTTCCAGCTCCTGCTTCCGATGCTCGGCCACGGCCTTCAACATCTGCTCGGCCAACTGTGCACGGTCTGTGGACAACTCGACGTCGCCCAAGGAGCTCTTGTAGGTGAGATCCACCGCGTCACTGGACGGCGCCAGCGACGCGTACGCGCGCGCGACGAGAGGACGGAGCGCGGCCACCAGATCCAGCCGGGCCGCCAGCAGCTCCGAGCCCGTGCGCGCCAGGTGCGAATCCCACACGTCCAGGGTCGCGAGCACCTCGGGCCCGGGGGAGCGCCGGTGCGCCGCCGCCGACTTCAGCAGGGCGTTGCGCTGCTTGAGGACGCGGTCGTAGTCCGCCCGCACCCCGGCGAAGCGCGGCGCCCGGATGGTCAGCAGCTCGTCCATGAACCGGCGCCGCTCCCCCGGGTCGCCCTTGACGAGCGCGAGGTCCTCGGGGGCGAACAGCACCGTCCGGAGCATCCCCAGGATCTCCCGGGGCCTGGGGACGGGGGAGCGGTTCAGCCGCGCCCGGTTCGCCTTCCCCGGGTTGATCTCCAGCTCGATCAGCGCCCGGCGGTCGTCCTTGACCACTCCGGCCCGGACGATCGCGCGCGGCGCGCCGTGGCGGACGAGCGGCGCGTCCGTCGAGGCCCTGTGGCTCCCCTGCGCGGCGACGTACCCGACCGCCTCGACCAGGTTCGTCTTGCCCTGCCCGTTGGGGCCCACGAACGCGGTGACGCCCCGTTCGAACGCGACCTCTGCGGTGGCGTAGGAACGGAAGTCCTGCAGCGAAAGGTGGGCGACGTGCACAGGACACGAGCGTAGAGCCTCCGGCAACCCCCGGCAGCCATCCACCTTGTGGACGGCTCCGGGGGCTCGCGGTGGCGCCTACGGGGACCTGTGGAGGGTCAGAGCTGCGGCGGGGTGACGTCGGCGCCGGGGGAGTCGGCGCCCTGGGCGGTCTCGACCCCGTGGCCGCCGAACTGGTTGCGGAGGGCGGCGACCACCTTCATGGCGGGGGAGTCGTCCTGCCGGGAGGAGAAGCGCGCGAACAGGGACGCGGTGATGGCGGGCAGGGGGACGCCGTGGTCGACGGCGGCCTGGACGGTCCAGCGGCCCTCGCCGGAGTCGTTGGCGTACCCGCGGATCCCCTCGAGCTCGGGATCGTCGGCGAGCGCGCGGTTCATCAGGTCCAGCAGCCAGGACCGGATGACCGTGCCCTCCTGCCAGCTGCGGAACGTCTCCGGCACGTTCGTCACGACGTCGCTGGCCTCGATCAGCTCGTAGCCCTCGCCGAAGGCCTGCATCATCGCGTACTCGATGCCGTTGTGGACCATCTTGACGAAGTGCCCGGCGCCGATCCGGCCGGAGTGGACGAAGCCGGACTCCCCCTCCGGCTTGAGCGTCTCGAAGATCGGCATCAGCCGCTCGACGTTCTCGTCGTCCCCGCCGACCATGAGGGCGTAGCCGTTCTGCAGACCCCACACGCCGCCGCTGACACCGCAGTCGACGAAGCCGATGCCCTTGGCGGCCAGTTCCTCGCCGTGCTTCTGGTCGTCCACATAGTGCGAGTTGCCGCCGTCGACGACGATGTCACCGGGCTGGAGGAGTTCCCCCAGCCTGTGGACGGTGTCGGCGGTGGGCTTGCCGGCGGGGACCATCACCCACACGGCACGGGGCGGGGACAGCCGCTCGATCAGCTCCTTCAACGATCCGACGTCGCTGATGCCGGGGTCACGGTCATAGCCGACGATCGTGTGGCCGCCGCGGCGCAGGCGCTCGGCCATGTTGCCGCCCATCTTGCCGAGGCCGATGATCCCAAGCTCCATTGCTCACTCTCCTGTGCGTAACCCGTCCGGAGGACCGCGGGGGCGGCTCCCCCGCGGCACGGTCGTCCCCTGGTATGCCCCAGGAGACGGCCTTACCCGGACAACCGCACCGGCATGATCAGATAACGGTAGTTGGGGTTCTCACCGTCCTGCGGCGGCTTCCCGGTGAGCACGGCGGGCTTGGTCGGGGTCGTGAAGGAGAGCCTGGCCACGTCCGAGCCGATCGCCGAGAGCCCGTCGAGCAGGAACTGGGGGTTGAAGGCGATGTCGATGTCCTCGCCCTCCAGCGTCGCCTCCAGCGCCTCGACGGCCTGGGCCTCGTCCCCGGTGCCCGCCTCCAGCACGACCTCGCCCTGGCTGAACGAGAGCCGTACGGGGGTGTTCCGCTCGGCGACCAGCGACACGCGCTTGACGGCCTCGATGAACGGCGAGGTCTGGATCTCGGCGAGGCCCGCGTACTCGCTCGGCAGCAGCGACCGGTACTTGACGAAGTCGCCGTCCAGGAGCCGCGACGTCGTGCGCCGGCCGCCCCCCTCGAAACCGATCATGCCCTCGCCGGTGCCGCCCGTCCCGCCGAGCGCGATGGACACCTCGGCCCCGGCGGTCAGCGACTTGGCGGTGTCGGCGAGCGTGCGCGCCGGGACGAGCGCCACGGCGGAGAAGTCGGGCCGCTCGGGCTTCCAGTGCAGCTCCCGGACGGCCAGCCGGTACCGGTCGGTGGACGCGAGGGTGACGGTCTCCCCCTCGATCTCCACCCGGACGCCGGTCAGCATCGGGATGGTGTCGTCCTTTCCGGCGGCGATCGCGACCTGCGCGACGGCGGCCGCGAACTCGTCACTGCCCACCGACCCGGCGGCCGGCGGCATCTCCGGCAGCGTGGGGTAGTCCTCCACAGGCATGGTGAGGAGTGTGAACTTCGCGCTCCCGCAGCGCAGCATCACCTTCGCGCCGTCGGTCGTCACCTCCACAGGGTGGGGAGGAAGGCTGCGCGAGATCTCGGCGAGGAGCCGGCCGGACACCAGCGCGGTGCCCGGCTCCTCCACGTCGATGTCGGTGGAGACCTGCGCGGAGACCTCGTAGTCGAACGCCGAGAGCTTCAGCCGGTCGCTCGCCTCGATGTGCATGCCCGCGAGGACCGGCACCGGGGGCCGGACCGGCAGCGTGCGCGCGGTCCAGGCCACGGCGTCGGCCAGGGCGTCTCTGTCGATGCGGAACTTCAAGGGGACCCGCCTCCTGCAGGTTTCGGACAAGGGTCAAGTGGAGAGATCGTCGTCGGCGCGCCCGGGGCAGGTTGTCCCCAGGCCCTGACTTGAGTTGGATCTTTTCTTGGATAGAGAAGTAGAGCAGTACTAGTCATAGGGGCGGTGGATAGTGTGGACATCCTGCATCGTCCCAGGTGAGAGTGCGAATCTCCGTCCACCGGCCCTGTGCATGACCCGTGGACGGCGCGACGCGGGCTGGGGACGGCGAATCCGTCCCCACACGTCATCCTCAAGTCATCCCCCGGTTGTCCACGAGTTGTCCGCAGGTTCTCCCGGCCCGGAGCGGCGTCCGGCGACAATGCCTGGTGATCGGCGCGCTCGTCCCCAGCCCGTCCCCAAGTAGTCCCCAGGCTGTCCACGAGTCCGTCCCCATGATGCCGGGTGGGCGTCCCCAGGCGGTCCACAATCCGTCCACGAGTCGTCCTCAGGTTGTCCGCAGGTTTTCCCCGGGCTATCCACCGGGATCCCCAGAGTTATCCCCAGCCTGTGAATTCCGATTTTCGGCTTTCTAGGTACTTCATCCCGACCGGGGACGGCCGTCGCCGGGCCCCGCGGCGGCCCACCGGAGGCCGGCGCGAGGCAGGCCCGGAACCCCTCGCGAACGGTCCCGTCAGCGCTTGCGGGCCTGGTGCTTGATCCGGCCCGTCAGCTCTGTGACCTGGTTGTAGATGGCGCGGCGCTCGGCCATCAGCGACCGGATCTTGCGCTCGGCGTGCATGACCGTCGTGTGGTCGCGACCCCCGAACTGCTGCCCGATCTTGGGGAGCGACAGCTCCGTCAGCTCCCTGCACAGGTACATCGCGATCTGCCGCGCGGTCACCAGCATCCGCGACCGCGACGGTCCACAGAGGTCCTCGATCGTCGTCCCGAAGTACTCCACAGTCTGAGCCATGATCATCGCGGCGGTGATCTCGGGCCCGGAGTCGTTGGGGATGAGGTCCTTCAGGACGATCTCCGCCAGCTTCATGTCGACCGACTGCCGGTTCAGGCTCGCGAACGCGGTCACCCGGATCAGCGCGCCCTCCAGCTCGCGGATGTTCGTCGCGATCTGGGACGCGATGAACTCCAGCACGTCCGGCGGCGCGGCCAGCCCCTCCTGCCGGGCCTTCTTCTGCAGGATCGCGATGCGCGTCTCCAGCTCGGGCGGCTGGACGTCGGTGGTCAGCCCCCACTCGAACCGGTTGCGCAGCCGGTCTTCCAACGTCACCAGCTCCTTGGGAGGACGGTCACTGGAGATCACGATCTGCTTGCTCGCGTTGTGCAGGGTGTTGAAGGTGTGGAAGAACTCCTCCTGCGTCTGCTCCTTGCCCTCCAGGAACTGGATGTCGTCGACGAGGAGGATGTCCACATCCCGGTAGCGGCGGCGGAAGCCGTCGGCCTTTCCGTCGCGGATCGAGTTGATGAAGTCGTTCGTGAACTCCTCGGAGCTCACATAGCGGACGCGGGCGCCATTGAAGAGGCTCTGCGCGTAATGGCCGATCGCGTGCAGAAGGTGCGTCTTGCCGAGGCCGGAGTCCCCGTAGATGAACAGCGGGTTGTACGCCTTGGCCGGCTGCTCGGCGACCGCGACGGCCGCGGCGTGTGCGAACCGGTTCGAGGAGCCGATGACGAACGTCTCGAACGTGTACTTGGGGTTGAGCCGGGCGTGCTCGGACGCGCCCGCCCCCTGGCCACCGGACGAACCCGCCCCGGATCCGCCCGCCCCGCCTCCAGGGCCTCCAGGAACGCCGGGCACGGCGCCGGGTCCGCCCCCCGGGCCAGGGCCGGGGCCCCTGGCGTCGGTGCCCTCCTCGTCTCGGAAGGACCCCTCGCCCCGGTACGGCTCCTCCCCGCGATACTGCTCGGCCCCTCCGTACTGCTGGTCCGCGCCAGAGAAGGGCGACTCCGAGCCCTTGAAGGGATCCTCGGCATGCCCGAGCGGGGCCTCCTTGCCGTGCTGCGCCTCCCGCCCCGGGGGCTCGGCGCGGCCGCCCGACCGCAGGGGGCCGAGCGTGCGGTCGTTCAGGTGGGACGGAGCGTGCGGCGGACGGCCCGCCGGCTCGCCGCCATAGCCCTCGAAGCCCTCAGGGCCTCCATAGCCCTCGGAGACGCCGTAGCCGTCTCCGCCGCCGTACCCCTCGCCGCCGGGCGCGTGGTGGCGTCCTCGTCCCGGATAGCCCTGGCCGCCGCGTCCGTCGAAGGGACCGCGTCCCGGCCCGGTCCCGTACGCGGGCGGGCGCGGCGCGGGCGGATAGGCGCCGCCGTGCTCGCCGTCCCGTTGCGGCCATCCACGATCGTCCTCGCCCTGTGGATAACTTCCGGGCATCCCGGGGTTGTGGGTAACTCCCGGCGGCGTCCGGTAGCCCTGCTCGTTGTAAGGCTGCTCGTTGTACGGCTGCTCGGCGTAGGGACGGTCGGAGCGGTCGTAGGGCTGCTCGCCGTACTGCTGGTCGCCGTAGGACCGGTCCCGTTCGCGCTCGTCGAGGGGGCGGTCACCATAGGAAGGTGCGGGATCGTGCAGGCCGGAGCCCGGTCCGAGCCCGCCGGGAAGCGGCGCCGGCAGGGGCTCCCCTGTGCCCGCGCGCGGGCCGCCGCCGCCCGGGCCGGGCCCGCCTCCCGCCCCCGCGGGCGGCTCGGGCTGGACGGTCACCGCGACGCGGATCTCCCTGCCCAGCTCGTGTGAGAGCGCCTGCGTGATCAGGTTGCGCAGCCGCGTCTCCAGGGCGTCCTTGGCGAACTCGTTCGGCGCGGCGAGGAGCGCGGTGCCCTCCACGAGGGCCAGCGGGCGGACCATGGGCAGCCATGCACGGTAGCTAGGAGACAGATCGCTCTCGGACAGCGCCGTGAGGGTGCGGGCCCAGACCGATCCGAGATCCTGACCGTCCATACGCAAGGTCCCCTCCCCACAACTCCGACGAGCGGAGTACCTGACTGCCCAGCCCTCCCACGGTGTGAAACCGGCCTCGTGGGGCACGGCCGCGACGCGGGAGCCTTACTCTCTCACGAGTTGTCCACAGAGTTGTCCACATGCTGTGCATGAGCATGGGGCGCCCTGTGTAAAAGTCCAGAGCGCAGACTCGGAGACGAGATCGGGGTGCCTACCGGACACTCGACGACGCCGATGCGGGGCCGGGAGTGAAGCGGAGGTGGTACGCAGGAGGTCTGAACGAGGGGTGGAGCGATTTCGAAGGAGAAGTGAACGCCGACGTCGAGTCGTCGAAGATGTCGAAGGGGAGCGTCGGCTCGCTCGCAAGACCTTAGTCCCCTCCCGCGTCCCCTCGCAACATGAACAACGCGTTACCAGGGAGATGCCGGCGCCTGGCGTTCTCTGCTCTCCACAGGCCCTCCACAAGCCGTCCACAGGTCCTCCGCGGGCCTCCGCCGAGATGCCCAGGGGCCTGCCGCGAAGCCCTCTTGGAGGGCCTCCTCCAGGGCTTCCGCTCACCCTCCGGAACGCGTCGCTCGTTTGACCGCACAGGCATCTAGCCCGTAACGTTCTGAGGTCGAGTCGCATCGATGGAGATGACGCGTGCCCGCCGGCCGCCCTTCCTGGGAAGCACGGGTGGGCCCCCGCTGCGGGGGACCAGACGCGGCCCTCGATGCGAGTTATCGCGCCTGAAGACGAACCGACCGCAGCACTGGAGCCTCTCGTGAGCAAGCGTACTTTCCAGCCGAACAACCGTCGCCGGCACAAGAAGCACGGCTTCCGGCTGCGCATGCGCACCCGCGCCGGGCGCGCCATCCTCTCGGGGCGGCGTGGCAAGGGCCGCGCCCGCATCGCGGTCTGACCGACCCCTTTCCATGCTGCCGTCCGGGCACCGGATGCGGCGGCGGGACGAGTTCACGCTGGCCGTCCGGCGCGGTCGCCGCGCCGGACGGCCGACTGTCGTCGTCCATCTGCTCCCCTCCGGCGCGACCGGCGAGGCCGCCGATCCGGCGGGGCCCCCGCTGGTCGGGTTCATCGTGGCGCGCACCGTCGGCAACGCCGTCGTCCGCAACTCGGTCCGGCGCCGTCTCCGGCACCTGATGCGCGCGCACCTGGACCGTCTCCCAGCGGGTAGCCTGCTCGTAGTGCGCGCCAACCCCGCAGCGGGAAAGGCGCGCCCTGACGAACTGGCCGCGGATCTGGAGTCGGCACTCGACCGGCTGCTGCGGCCCGCGTCCAAGGGGCGGAGATGACGAGTCGGCCGGGGGACCTTTTCCCCGCGCAGCACACGGCGGGGACCCCGGGTCCCGTCGCCGCGGTGCTGATCCTTCTCGTCCGCGCCTACCGCCGCTTCTTGAGTCCCCTGCTCGGGCAGCAGTGCCGCTTCCGGCCCACCTGCAGCGCGTACGGCCTGGAGGCGCTCCATGTCCACGGCGCGCTGCGCGGCACGTGGCTGACGGCCCGGCGGATCGGCCGGTGCCATCCCTTCCACTCCGGGGGTTACGACCCGGTGCCGCCGAAGAAGACGTCTGGGACGTCCTTCCCCGAGGGGCCTTCCCCTCAGGACCAAGCCCCGGCGGCTTCTTCGAACTCCGGCCGCGAGGAGAGCGGCCCCGCCCTAGCAGAGCCCAAGGAGCTGCCCGGTGCTTGATTGGCTGTACGAGATCGTCGCTCAGCTCATTGTGTGGATTCACGCAGCGCTGAGCACCGTCGTCCCGAAGAACAGTGGGTGGGCCTGGGGCGGCTCGATCATCCTTCTCACCGTCCTGCTGCGGCTGGCCCTGGTCCCCCTCTTCGTGAAGCAGATCCACGCTTCGCGGAAGATGCAGGAGCTCAACCCCAAGGTCCAGGCGCTGCGCAAGAAGTACAAGAACGACAAGCAGCGCCTCAACCAGGAGGTCATGAAGCTCTACCAGGAGAACGGCGCCAACCCGCTGTCGGGCTGCCTGCCGATCCTGGTGCAGATGCCGATCTTCATTGGCCTCTTCCAGACCCTCAAGCGCATCTCGGACGCCAAGCCGGGTCACGACGTCTTCGCGTTGAACTCGGATCTGGTCCAGAGCGCCCAGAAGGCGAACATCTTCGGCGCGCACATCCCGGACACCTTCCTCAACGCCTGGGGCGCCGACCCCAAGAGCTGGAGCGCGATCGTCGTCACGGGCATCGCCGTGGTGATCAGCTCGT
Source organism: Actinomadura roseirufa (assembly GCF_900659635.1). Lineage (GTDB taxonomy): Bacteria > Actinomycetota > Actinomycetes > Streptosporangiales > Streptosporangiaceae > Spirillospora > Spirillospora roseirufa. The sequence goes on from NZ_CAACVB010000015.1 coordinate 43,809, forward strand.
GCACGACGTTCTTCACCGTCCGTTCCAGCATGAAGCGCCAGCCCGTCACCGACGACGCCAACCCGATGATGCAGGCGCAGAAGATGATGGTCTTCCTCGCGCCGCTGTTCGGCCTCTTCGGTCTCGGCTTCCCCTTGGGCGTCCTCATGTACTGGGTCACGTCCAACAGCTGGACGCTGGCCCAGCAGCACTACATCTACAAGCGGTACCCACCGCCCGGCACCAACGGCGACACGGGCGGCTCCGCCTCCGACGGCAAGGTGTCCACCACGAAGACGGGCGCCAAGGCGGGGACGAAGACCGCCGCCAAGGCCGGCGCGAAGAACGCCCAGACCTCGACCGGGATCAAGGCGAAGCTCAAGAAGGAGCCGGAGCCGGCACCCGAGCCGGAGGACACCAAGCCCAAGGTCGTCCGGAACCAGCCGACCCGTAAGTCGCGCAGCAAGCGCAGCGGCAGCCAGAAGCGCTAGTTTGAATCCCGAGTCCGTGCCGGAGAAGGAGACCCCGTTGAGCCAGACCGACACCACCGAGGTCGACGTCCAGGCGCTCGAGCAGGAAGGCGAGATCGCCGCCGACTACATCGAGGGCCTGCTGGACATCGGTGACTACGACGGCGACATCGACATGGACGTCGAGGGCGAGCGCGCGGTCGTCGCGGTCGTCGGCGGCGCCCTCGACGAGCTGGTCGGCAAGCGCGGGGAGGTCCTGGAGGCACTGCAGGAGCTGACCCGGCTCGCCGTGCACCGCCAGACCGGCAACCGCACCCGCCTCATGCTCGACATCGGCGGCTACCGGGAACGCCGCCGCGCCGAGCTGACCAAGCTCGGCACGGACCTCGCCGACGAGGTGAAGCAGGCCGGCGAGCCCAAGCCGCTCGCCCCGATGACCCCGTTCGAGCGCAAGATCGTGCACGACGCGGTGGCGGCCGCCGGGCTGCGCAGCGAGTCCGAGGGCGAGGAGCCCGACCGGTACGTGGTGGTCTATCCCGCCTGACCCGAACATAGGAGAACGGCCCCGGTGCATCCATGCCGGGGCCGTTCTCATTGGGGGCGGGGCCCCGCGCCCTGACCCGGCGCGGGGCCCCACCGGGCGCCCGGTGCGCACCGCCGCCCAAGACAGCGCACCGGGCAGGCCGGGGGGAAGGTACTAGCGGCGGCGTCGCGGGACGTCCGGCTCGGACATGATCGCGGGGCCGTTCTCCTCAGCGGGGTCCTGTGCGCGTGCGGGATCCTGCGCGACCGCCGGGTCCTGGGCGGCGTGGCCGTGCGTGACCCCCTGGTCGGCCGGATGCTCGACCACCCGTTCGATCCGCTCCACGGGACGACCCAGCGGCGGCGGGTCCTGGACGACGTGCTCCTCCCGCACGATCGTGCCGGGCTCGTCCCCGTAGGCCGGATCCGTGCCCGCCACCCTGCCGGCCCGCCGGCGGGGCCGGGTGTACCGCAGGGTGAAGCCCATGCTGATCAGGCCCACCAGGATCAGGATCCAGCCGACCAGGTGGATGTCGACCCCGCTGAGATCGACGCGCAGGGCGAAGGCGAGGATCGCGCCGATGGCGATGAACGCGAGACTGACTCCGATTCCCATGTGCCGAAGCTCCTTCCGGGGGCTGACGGGCGACACGCTCCTCCCTCTACCCGGCCGGCGGTGAATATTCGGGCGGTCAGACGGTCCTGACCCCGCGGACAGGGTCCGGACGTCCCCTGCGCTGGGACGTTGCGTGTGTACGCGGCCACATGTTTTTGTGGAACGATTCGTACGGTGGGCACTGCACGTGAGGTTTTCGGTGACGCGCTGCCGGTCGCGGAGCGCTACGCGGCGTTCCTCGCCGACGCCGGAGTGGAACGCGGGCTCATCGGTCCCCGCGAGGCCGACCGGCTCTGGGAACGGCACCTGATCAACTGCGCGGTGGTGGCCGAGGCGATCCCGGACGGCGCCCGGGTCGTCGACGTCGGCTCCGGCGCCGGACTGCCCGGGATCGTGCTCGCGATCGTCCGCCCCGACCTGCGGGTCACCCTCCTGGAGCCGCTGCTGCGGCGCACCACCTTCCTGGACGAGTGCGTCGCGCTGCTCGGCCTCCCGAACGTCGAGGTCCGCCGCGCCAGGGCCGAGGAGGTGGCCAAGGAGTTCGCCGTGGACGTCGTCACCGCGCGGGCCGTCGCCCCCCTCGACCGCCTCGCCCGCTGGGCGCTCCCCCTGCTGCGTCCGGGCGGCGAACTGCTGGCCCTGAAGGGCGAGCGCGCCGCCGTGGAACTGGCCGAGGCTCGTCCCGTTCTCGAACGTTTCGGGGTGCGGACCACCGAACTGCTCCAAGTCGGTCGCGGTATGGTCGATCCGCCGACGACGCTCGTCCGAGTGGTCGCCGACCGCGAGGTCGGCCGGAACGGGGCGGTCGGGCGACAACAACGCGCGCCCCGGCGCGCTAAAGGGTCGAGGAAGAGGTCTTCATGAGCACGGGACCAGGGCCGGGCCGGCCCGACCGCGCCGACGAATCCCCCGACGATCAGCCGTCCGACCCGGCCGCGCCGGCCCAGGACGACGCCGCCCGGGGGGAGGCGGCGCCAGACGCCGCGCCCTCCGGACACGCCATGTGGGGCAACACCACGTCCGGCACCGCGGAGAACGTCGGCTACGTGCCGACGAACGCCGGCGCACAACAGCCGCCGGCCCCGCGTAAGGGCACATCTCAGGGGGAGTCAGAACTCGTGCGCGAGGCGCTCAAGGACGCCAAGGTTTCACATGAAACAGCGGTCAACGCACTCAAGGTGATGGCGGGCCGCAGGGAGAAGGAATGGCCGCGGCCGGGACACTGCCGCATCATCACCATCGCGAACCAGAAGGGCGGCGTCGGCAAGACCACCAGCTCGGTGAACCTCGCCGCCTCGCTCGCGATGCACGGGGCCCAGGTGCTCGTCGTCGACCTCGACCCGCAGGGCAACGCCTCGACCGCGCTCGGCGTCGAACACCACGCCGAGATCCCGTCGATCTACGACGTGCTGATCGAGGACGTCGCGATGGAGGACATCGTCGTCCCGGCGCCCGAGATCCCCAACCTCTTCTGCGCCCCCGCGACGCTCAACCTCGCGGGCGCGGAGATCGAGCTGGTCTCCAAGGTGGCCCGCGAGTCCCGGCTGCGCCGCGCGCTCGACGCCTACGAGACCGACAAGTTCGACTACGTGCTGATCGACTGCCCCCCGTCGCTCGGCCTCCTCACCGTGAACGCCTTCGTCGGCGGCGACGAGCTGCTCATCCCGATCCAGTGCGAGTACTACGCCCTAGAGGGGCTCGGCCAGCTCATCCGGACCGTCGACCTCGTCAAGGCGCACCTCAACCCGAAGCTGAGCGTCTCCACGATCCTGCTCACGATGTACGACGCCCGCACCCGGCTGGCCGCGCAGGTGGCCGAGGACGTCCGCACCCACTTCGGCGACGTCGTCCTCAATACCGTCATCCCCCGCAGCGTCCGCGTGTCCGAGGCGCCGAGCTACGGCCAGTCCGTCATGACCTACGATCCCGGTTCCAGCGGTGCGCTGGCCTACAGTGAGGCGGCCTCCGAGATGGCGCACCGTGGAGCGGCCAAGTGAGCCAGCAGAGACGTGGCCTGGGCAAGGGACTCGGCGCGCTCATCCCCACCGCCCCGCCACCGCCTCCCCCGGAGGAACCGGGTGCCGCGGGCGGACCCGGCAACCTGGGCGGTCCGCACCGGCCCGGCGCGGACGGCGCCGCCTCCGCCCCCGACATCGCACCCGTGGCTGGGGCCCACTTCGCGGAACTGCCCGTCCGCTCCATCACGGTCAACCCGAGGCAGCCCCGGGAGCATTTCGACGAGCAGGCCCTGGAAGAGCTCGCCGAGTCGATCGGCATCGTCGGCCTCCTGCAGCCCATCGTCGTCCGCAGGGCCGACCTGCCCGACCACGACTATGAGCTGATCATGGGGGAGCGCCGCTGGCGCGCGTCCCAGCTGGCCGGGCTCGACGTCATCCCCGCGATCGTCCGCGACACCGGCGACAACGACCTGCTCCGTGACGCGCTCATGGAGAACCTCCACCGCCAGCAGCTCAACCCGCTGGAGGAGGCGGCCGCCTACCAGCAGCTCCTGCAGGACTTCGGCGCCACCCACGAGCAGCTCGCCACCCGCATCGGCAGGTCCCGCCCGCACATCACGAACACGCTGCGCCTGCTGAACCTGCCGCCCGCCGTCCAGCGCCGGGTCGCCGCGGGCGTCCTGTCCGCCGGCCACGCCCGCGCCCTGCTGTCCCTCGACAGCGTCGAGGCCCAGGAGCACCTGGCCCAGCGCATCGTCCAGGAGGGCCTGTCCGTCCGCGCCCTGGAGGAGCTCATCGCCCTCCGCGAGGTGGACGACAACGAGCCGAAGGCCCCCCGGCAGGGCCGCCGCAAGCTCCCCGTCGCGCCCGCCCTGAAGGAGCTGTCAGAGCGGCTCTCCGACCGCTACGACACCCGCGTCCGCGTCGACATGGGCCGCAACAAGGGCAAGATCGTCGTAGAGTTCGCCACCCTTGAGGACCTCGACCGCATCATCAAGTCCATGGCCCCCGACGACGAGCCCGCAACGGACTGACCCCCGCGCCCCGGACCCATGGTGGCTTCCGGGGCGCGTTCCACGGAACGCCTCCGGTCCCTGGAACCCCGCAGGACGCCCCCCCTGCGGACTCCCGTGTGGACGGCCCCACAGGCCGGACAGTGGCGAGCGCCGGCAGCTCAGGAACACGGGCCCCGGCGGCCCTCATCGTGCCCTGTGCGTCAGTCGTCGAGTTCCTGCCGCAGACGTTTGATCATCCGGTGGCCGCCGCCGGTCGCGGCGACCATCGCGACGAGCAGGCGTCCACCGGCGAAGCGCAGGCCGCCGCAGCCCGCGAAGCGGGTGCCGTCGCCTTCCGGGGTCGCCGCCATGCCGCCGATGACCAGGCGGCTCTGCATCAGGCACCAGCCGGGCTTCAGGACGACCTCGAAGTCGCCCCGATTGCCGAGGAGGCCGGCGGCCTTGGCCGTGAGCCGCTTCTCCGCCGGGTCGGGGGCGGCGGTGTCCCGGCCCACGACCCGGAATGAGCGGATGTCCGTGATCAGTGCGGGGATGCTCGTCTCGACGTCGTCGACGTAAGCCCAGACCCGTTCGTAAGGGATGCGCAGGTGCTCCTCGGTGTACATGACGCCGGGGATCGAGGCGGCGAGCACGCGCATGCGCCGGACCGGGTCCAGTTCGGCGACGGGCCAGGGGGCGGTCATGACGTCCATGCCTTTCGGAAGGTGCTCTTGGCACGGCTCAGCCGGGACTTCGCGGTGCCCGGCGAGATCGTGAGCAGGTCGGCCGCGGCCTTCTCGTCCAGACCCTCGATCTCGCGCAGGACGAGGATCGCGCGGTGTTCCGGTGACAGCCGGCCGAGAACGTCCCGGATGTCGGCCGCCAGTTCGGGGCTGCCGGCCGCCGGGACGTCGTCGAGTTCGGCGGGGATCTGGTGCTGGTTCCGGCGTGCGACGCGGACGGCCTCGCGCACCGCCGTCGTCCGCACCCAGCCATAGAGGGCACCGGGATCGCGGACGTTGCGCAGGCCCTGGAACACCGCGAGCAGTGCCTCCTGCGCCGCGTCCGCCGAGTCCTGGAGCGCGATCGGGCCACAGAGCCTGGCGACGTACGGAGTCAGGAGATCCAGGAGGTCGTTCATCGCCACCGCGTCGCCGCGCTGCGCCCTGCGGACGAGGTCGGCGGCGATGGCGAAGCGGTCGGGAGGGCGCGGTGCCGCCTCGCCGGTTTCCGCCACCTGTCCCATCCTCCCGTCCGTCGTGATGACCTGCACGAGAGTATTCAGGACGCGGTGACCTCTCCCTTGGCGGCGCTGAACGCCGGGGTCGCGCCCTGGGAGAAGAAGATCCGTGCCTCGGCCGAGACGGCTTCCGGTCGCTCCTCGGGCAGCAGATGCCCGCCTCCTTCGATCACCATGACCCGCAGGTCGTCGGCATGGCTCGTCCCGTCGCCGACGACGTCCGGCGGGACGACGAGGTCGCGTTCCCCAGCGAGGATCAGGGTCGGGACCGTCAGCCGTGCCCGGCGGTACCGGCCACGAGGGTGCCGCAGGATCTCGTGCAGGACGTACTGGAAGTGGAACTGTTCCCCGGCCCGCGCCCGAGCCGGATCGCGGAAGACGTCGGCGTAGACGTCCAGGTCCTCGCGGTCCCACAGGGCGGCGTCGACGGCCCAGTGCCGAAGCAGGAACCTGACGAACCGCCGCCCGCGCAGGACGAGCCGTCCGATCGGCGGATACTCCAGTGGCGCCGTGTGCCACATCCGCCACAGATTCGGCAGGAGCTTGAGCGGCTCCGGCCACGGATGCGCCATGTTCACGGCGACGAACCGGCTGACGCGTTCCGGCGACTCGATGGCGAGGATGAAACCGATCCACGCGCCCCAGTCGTGGCCGATCACGCGCACACGGCCGAGATCCAGCGCGTCGAGCAGCGCGATCACGTCGCGTGTGAGGGCGCCGCCGGTGTACCCGTCGCGGGGGGCGTCCGACCAGCCGAATCCGCGCAGGTCGACGGCGATGACCCGGTGGTCTGTAGACAGCTGCGGGATCACGTGCCGCCATGCGTACCAATGCTGCGGAAAGCCGTGCAGCAGCAGGACCGGCTCACCGTCGCGCGGTCCCGCCTCCGCGACATGGAGCCGGACGCCGCGGTGCGGGAGATCGACGAGACGGTGGCCGACGCCTGGGACGTTGGGCATGTCGGGCGTGGTGGTCACGGTCATGGGATCCTCCGGAGCAGGAGTAGGTGGTGTCGCCTGGAGAAGAGGAAGCCGGGGGGCCATCGGTTCCATGCGAACTTCGCGATTTCTCACCGGCGTGTGAGGGCCGCCCACTCAGCGACCCGCCGGCCCACCCGCCGGTGGCCGCGTGACCAGTCCGCGCGGATGCGAGCCTGCGCCACCTGCTGTGCCAACTGGAATGGGAAGTCCCGTTCCGCGGTGTGGTCGCGCGCCGGCCGCCCGGGTTCGCCGACCGAGATGCGATGACGCCGGACGTGCACGGGTCGTGCGCGTCACCGCAGGCACCGACCTCGGCGCTCCGGTGACCGCCGAACAGCACGGCGGGTGATCACAGGGTGGTGTGCTGAGGCTGCCACCGGCGCCCTCAGATCCTTCCCGCGAAGACGGCCGGTTCGAGATCGGATCTCGAACCGGCCGTCGTTGGTACTGCTGGGTCCTGCTATTCGGTGACGGGGCTGCCGGGCAGGCAGCGGGCCGGGATCGGGTCGACGTCGCAGCCGGTCAGGATGCGGACGATCTGCGGGTCGTGGTCGCTGTCCTGATCGGCGAACTCGCTGTTGATGTGGACGATGCCGTAGGAGTAGCCCTTGATCGACGGGCTGAGCAGGATGTGGTCGAGGACCTGGCTGTTGCCGTCGAAGATGTAGCTGTAGCGCTGGTCCTCGGGCAGGGAGTTGACCAGGGGGTTGAGCACGGTGCCGTTGCCGGTGAGGGTCTGGAGGGCCGGGCTGTGAACTGGTAGTCGTTCAGGTCGCCCAGGACGACGACACGGGCCCGGCCGGCGCTCTGGGTGGCGAGGTCCTTCACGAACGCGTTGACCTCGGTGGCCTGCTTGACGCGCTGGACCTCGGAGCCGCGGGCCGGGGGCTGGACGGCCGCCGACAGCGGGTAGTCGCCGCCCTTGGAGTTGAAGTGGTTGGCGACCACGAACAACTGCTTGTTGCCATCGAAGAGGAACTCACCGACGAGCGGCTTGCGGCTGGTGTTCCAGGCGTCGCTGGCCGGGTTGATGCGGCCGGGCGAGACCGACAGCGAGATCTGGTTGCTGGTCGGACGCTGGCGCACGACGGTCACCGCGGTGTTGGCGTCGCCGCCCGCACGGTCGACGAACGTGGTCCGGGCCGGGTTGAACAGGAACACCGTGCGGATGTTGCCGCCGGGCGCGCCGCCGTCGGCCCCGTCGTTCGGGTTGATGGAGCGCCATTGGTAGGCGGGGCCGCCCGCGGCCTGGATCGCCGCGGTGAACTTCGCGATGGTCTCATCGGCCGCGACGACACCGTCGTTGACGGTGCCGTTGTTGTCCTGGATCTCCTCCAGGGTGAGGATGTCGGGCGAGCGCAGGTTGGTGACGACCGCCTGGGCGAGCCGGTCGAACTTCGACTGCGGGTTGGTGGCCGCGAGGTTCTCGACGTTGTAGGTGGCGATCGACAGGTCGCCGGCCTTCTTCGGCGGCGCCACCTGCTGGCGCTTGAGGACCTTGGTGCTCAGCTCGCCGAGGTCGGTCGCCTGGATGACGTAACCGCCGAAGGACTGGTAGTCGAGCGGGCCCGCGCTGCCGGCCTTGAGGGTGTCGCCGACGTTGGCCTTGGGCGCGCCGTTCAGGCCGACGAGCATGAGACGGCCGCTGTTCGGGTCGTCGTAGGACTTGTAGACCGTGCCGCCGCGCGGGGTCGGGTTCTGGTTCGGCTTGGTCTGCACCCACAGCTCGTTGAACTCGTTGACCGGGCTCACCAGGCGGGTGTCCTCGGCCAGGGTGACCCGCATGCCCTCATGGATCTCGTACCAGTCCAGGACGTACGAGCTGGGCTCGACGGGCTGGGCCTCTAGGGCGCCCTGCTTGGTGTAGGCGTCCGGGAGCGCGACCGGTACCGCCGCCGGCAGCGCGTTGCCGCTGCTCAGCTTGGTGGTGTTGATCGCGCCGCCGAGCTCGGTGAGCGACTGCGCGCCGGCGGCCGGACGGTACTCGGTGACCCGGCCGGTGGCCAGCACCGAGTCGCCGACGGCGACGGCCGGGGTGGTGGAGCCGGTGAAGACGAACAGACCCTCGGAGGATTTCGGGTCGGCGTCGGCCGTGGGGTCCTGGAACCAGTAGCCGCGCGAGTTGCCCGTCGTGCGGACGGCCGTGACGATGCCCGGGACGTTGGTGACGCTCTGCCCGACGATCGGGGAGATGCGACCGGGGCCCTGGATGTCGTGGATGCGCACGGATCCGGGCGTCGGGTCGCCCCCGCCCGGGGTGTCGTCGGCCTTGACGGTGGTGCCCGCGGTGTTGGTGGCCTTCGGTACGCCCGAGGTGAAGTCGACCGAGTTGTTGTCGGTGTCGGCGAGCGAGCCGCTGCGGGCGGCGGCCGTGGTGTTGGTGAGCCCCGGCGCCGCGAGCGTCTCGACGTTGGCGGTCGCGCCGTACCCGACCAGGTCCTTGACGTTGGGGGCGGTCGCGCAGCTGATGCCACAGCCGACCAGCGGAACCTGGGCGGTGACCAGCGCGACGACCCCGGAGGTCGCCGACATCGGAATGCTGCCGGAGGCGTCGGGGGTCGGCAGGTCGATCGTGCCCGCGGCCCCCGGCGCCTGCCGAACGAGGTAGCGGCCATGCGCCGGGATGGTGCCGGAGAGGTTGGTCATCTGGAAGACGGCACCGGCCGCCGACGCGTACTGGACGCTCCAGCCGGTGACGTCGATCGGCGCGTCCGTGCGGTTGGCCAGCTCGATGAAGTCGTTCTTGATGGTCGCGCCGGAGTTGCCCCCGCCGCCGTAGACGGCGGAGATGACGACGTCGGACGACAGTGCCGCCGCGGTTCCCGGCACTGCGGTCATCGTCGCCGCCACCACGAACGGCAAGCACGCCGCCGCCGTGATCGAGCGACGCGTTCTGGGTGATGCCACTGGTTGTGCTCCTGAGGTGTAGGGGTCCCCAGGAGCATGGTCCTGTGCTGACCTTGAGGGATTCGCACTAACTAAAAACATTAATACAACTTTTTCCTAATTCGTCCCTTTTTGATCATGTCAATGGTGCAAACAAGACATAGAGGACATATGTGTCCGGCAATGCCCGCTTGATCACGATCGTCCGGCCCGTCTCACCCTCACTGGGCCGCACCCCCACCACCACCCCGCACTTGGGACCTCAGTGAGCCGGTGAAAGCGCCGGGCATATGGGACGAGGTGACCAGGCTGGCGCCGTCGCGTATGGAGCCCAGTGCGGCAGCCCGTCGTTCGATGGGGTGACTTCACTGCTGAGCGCCGGCACGTGATGGCGGCCGAGTTGCCGTACGCCGACGCACGGTGTCCGGTCGCCTTGGCGATGTCGGACGTGCCGTGCGGTATCAGCAGCCCTCGGGCGCCTTCTCGTCCGCCAGCGCGACGTTCTGGCGAGCGCGGTGCCGAGCGAGAACCCACGTACACCAACCCTCCGTCGCCGGTCAGCGGTGTCGCTGCCGCGACAGCGCGCTGGTCGGCCGGGCGTATCGGGTGATCTCGTCCTTGAGCGCGAGGCCCTCCTCGGCGGTGCCGACGATACGACCGCCCTACGGATCTGGGGCGTGGAGCTCGTGGCCCGCCGTTGGCGACCAGGGCGAAGCGGTGACGGTGTGGTCGGCCGGTCCGGAAAAGCCTGGATTGCTTGAGTCGATGAGCATGCATCGCGACCACCGCGCCCACGGCCCCGGCACGCGTCTACCCCCGAGCTCTAATGTCGGCGGTGCTGTCGCCACCGACAAGGCAGCAGACTTCCAGTAGCTCCCGAGATCCGGTACTTGCGCCAGGACGCCTAGGCCGTCCGTCCTCGATTCGGTGAGTGGTCGTTCGGTGGGGCTGCTGACTGTGGAGTGAAATGAGAGCTTTCGCTGCTGCGGGTCTCTACGTCTGCGAGCTGGCCCGTCCGTGCTAGGCGAGTGGCTTGGTGGAGCGGTTGCGCCCAGCCCCAGGTTTCGGCCGGACGACGTGTGGCGCTTTGCGTGGCTGTGTGGGGAGTTCATGCGGCGGGAAAGAGGAACCCTGGCGAACGCTCGTCGCCATGATGGGAGTCGAGCGATGTTTCTCGTGAAACATCGCGCAGGGCAGATTGACTGGTGCCGCTCATCGAACGAGGGAGCCCGTCAGAGGTGGCTGCAGGAGGGGCGCGGAACGCCTTCCTGCACTGCCGTGGATGGCTCGCGCTGCTTCTGGATAACACAGCCCACCCGGCGGCCGCCTTGCCTTCGCCGACCTCGTCGGCAGGAGCTGTCCCGCCGACGATGCGATTCGCGCCGTCGCCGCTTAGGTCTGAGATGCCTAGAGCTGACACGGCACAGGGACCTGTGCCTCGGGAGTTCAAGTGCGAGGCCGTCCGGATGGTGCTGGACGGTGACCGCCCGGAGGACATCTGCGGAGTGCAGCCCTCATGGACGTGAGCGCTGGCGCAACCTATGACATAGCTGCACGACCTAGGGTGTCGCGGGGCTCGTCTCTGAATGGCCAAACCCTTGCCGCCAAAGGACCCCGCCTGGCGACATCGGAGGAAGCATCCGCCGGCGGTGAGTGGGGAAAGCGCCAATCGCGACGGGTGGCTCTGATCTCCTCGCCTCGGGCTCCTACACGGCGACGGCGGCCCTCCGGCCCCGAACACAACGCCGAACGGCTCTTCTGCGGAGGGTGTCGTCTGATCGGGCGATGAGGTACCACGATCCGGCTTTGAGGACGATGCCGAGAGGTGCGAGAACGCGGGTGACCTGTTGGGGGTGCTGCCAGCGGCGGTAGCGGATCTGGATGCGCTGCTTGGTTCCAGATGGCGTCGTCGGGGAGTGCCGACAGTGCACCGCCAAGCCAGTCCGCCCCGTCGGTCCCGCCGGCTCCAGATTGCGCGTCGGCTCCCTGCAGTGCACGCCTCGACTCCACCACAACACGGCATAAGCCAGGCGGGCGTCCGACCGATAGGGCGCGCTTTGCCGCCAATGTCCCGGGGGCTGTGCGGGCGGCTTCTGGTGTCGATGTTCCTGCGCCGACGCCTCAGGGCGTCGTCCGCCTGACGGTCTCCTCACGCCGAGTCAGCCAGTTGCGGTCGGCTTGGAGGGCACCGGCGTCGCCACACTTTGTCAGGCCGAGTCGGGCACGCAGACCATCCTGGCGAGGTGAGAGGCGCGCGGTCGCTGGGGTGGTCGACGGACAGGGGGCGGTGTGGCGAGTCTGCCTCTGTCTGATGGTTGCTTGGGTGGTCGGCTGTGCGTGAGGAGCGCGTGTAGGACGTTGGGTCCTTCGGGCGGTCGATGGCGCAGGTGCGATCTGTTCTTTGGCCGGTGGCCGTGCGGGGCTGGTGGGTTGCCATCGGGATGAGCGTGGGCGTTGCGTGTGGGGCACGCACTGCGCTGACCGTTCAGGCGGGATGGCCCGAGTCCGTCCTTCGTCTGGCGGGTCGCTTGCGGGGTTGCTCGCTGTCGGGTGTGCGTTGGGTATGGGGCGCCGCAGTCGGCAGGGCGGTGGGGTTCTGGGGGCGCTTGTCTTGCTTGTGCCGTCGATGTAGGGGGCTATGTTCCAGTCCGTCTTTCGGCTGACGGCCGCTTCTCTGCTTAGTGCCGTGCCGGGTGCGGGGCGTTGGGCCCACACGGCTCGTCGCCGTCGGTAGGTCGGTGTCGTGGGTTGCGCGGGCTGCCTATGGAGTCGGTGGCAGAGGTGCGTCTCTCATCTGATGGTGGTCGACAGATGCTTTGTGTGCCGCCGCCGTCGGTAGGCGTAGGGCGGACCCCCGTGCGGACGTGGGCTGTTGGTTGGCCGTGCCGGTTTGACGAAGGTGGAACCGTCGGGTGGGGCTGACCCGGGAGGTGTGGGGCGGCCGTGTGGCGGTGTTGGCGTCGCGCTGGCGGGGCGCCGACATCCGGGGGCTTGGGATGTTCGGGGGCGGCTTCGAGCTTGCCGCTGGGGCGATCCGACGGGCCGGATTTGGGATCTCGTTGAATCCCGGAAGGTGGCCGGGGCGGTTCGGTGGTGGCGCGGGCCGGCTGAGGCGGGGGCGGGCGGGTCCTTCGGTCGGGGCGCCTGGCTTGCTGGGAGCTGGGTTTGGGGGACGCGCGGGGCCGAGGCCAGCTTCCTCTGGTGGTGGGGATGTCCCGCTTTGTTGGTGTAGGCGGGTGGTGGGACCCGATGTTTCACGGGAAACAGCGGGCCCGGGGATGGGACGTCAGCGGTAGCGGGCGAGGATGAGGTCTCGGCAGACCTCGCCCAGGTCGAGGCCGGCGACGCTGACGGCTCGGGGGAGGAGGCTGGTCTCCGTCATGCCGGGGGCGACGTTGACTTCGAGGAAGTGGACCTCGCCGTCGTCGTCCACGATGAGGTCGGTGCGGGAGAGGTCGCGGAGGCCGAGGGCGCGGTGGGCGGTGACCGCGGCGGCGGTGGCGCGTTCGGCGGCGTCCGGGGTGAGGCGGGCCGGGGTGACGAACTCGGTGTCCCCGGCGTCGTAGCGGGCCGTGTAGTCGTAGATGCCGCCGGGGGCGACGATCTCCACGGCGGGAAGGGCGGTCAGGGCGCCGTCACGTTCGATGACGCTGACGGAGACCTCGGTGCCGGAGATGAAGCGCTCGACGAGTGCGGCGTCGCCGTAGGCGAAGCAGCCGACCATGGCGGCGGAGAGTTCGCTCGCCTCGTGGACGACGGAGGCGCCTAGCGCGGAGCCGCCCCGGGTGGGCTTCACGAAGAGGGGCAGGCCGAGACCGCGGATGATCTGTCCGAGGACGGACGCGGCGCCGAGGTCGTGGAAGACCTCCTTGGGGAGGGCGACGGACTCGGGGGTCTGGAGGCCGGCCCGGCGGACGACGGACTTGGCGGTGGGCTTGTCCCAGGCGACACGGCAGGCGTCGGGCCGGGCGCCGACGTAGCGGACGTCGAGCAGTTCGAGGACGTCACGGATGGAGCCGTCCTCCCCCGCCGCGCCGTGCAGGACGGGAAAGACGGCGTCCGGCGGGTCGTCCGCGAGAGAGTCGAGGAGGGTGGCGTCCGCGTCGCGGAGCTCCACCGGAATGTCGAGGGCGCGGAGCGCGTCGGCGACGCGGCGGCCGGAGCGGAGGGAGACCTCCCGCTCATAGGACAGTCCCCCGGCGAGGACGACGACGTGCCCGAGTTCCACTGGTATGCCCTTCGTGACGACGAAACGCGCCGGCCCGGAAGCCGGCGCGTTTCACGTGAAACATTCAGACGACGTCCGGCCCTGGAGTGTGGACGCCGGTGGATCCGGCTTGGGAGGCTCCACCGAAAGTGTCCCGCAGCCGGATCTCCTGCTCCACCACCGCCGCGAGCCGGCGGACGCCTTCGCGGATGCGATGCGGTTCGGGGAAGCAGTAGGACAGGCGCATGTGCCGGTGTCCGCTCCCGTCGGCGTAGAAGCCGGTGCCGGGGACGTAGGCGACGCGGTCGGCGATCGCGCGCGGGGCCATCGCCTTGGAGTCGAGGCCCTCGGGGAGGGTCAGCCAGACGAAGAAGCCGCCGGCCGGACGCGTCCAGGTACAGCCGTCCGGCATGAGCTGGTCGAGGGAGTCGAGCATCGCGTCGCGGCGGGCGCGGTACAGCTCGCGGAAGTCCTTGATCTGCTCGCGCCACGGCTGGGTGGTGAGGTACTCGCGGACGGCGAGCTGGGAGAAGTTGGAGGGGCAGAGGATGGCCGACTCGGCCGCCAGGACGAGCTTGGCGCGGACGGCGTGCGGGGCGAGGACCCAGCCGACGCGGAGTCCGGAGGCGATCGTCTTGGAGAACGAGCCGAGGTAGATGACGCGCTGGGCGTCGTCGGCGCGGAGGGCGCGCATCGGCTCGTCCTCGAAGCCGAGGAGGCCGTAGGGGTTGTCCTCGACGATCAGGACGTCGTGCTCGGCGCAGATCTCCAGAATCTGGGCGCGGCGGGCCGTCGTGAGCGTGACGCCGGCGGGGTTCTGGAAGGTGGGGACGGTGTAGAGGAACTTGACGCGGCGGCCCTCGCGGCGAAGACGGTCGAGCGTCTCGCGGAGCGCGGCGGGGATGAGGCCGCCCTCGTCGAGGGGCACGTGGACGACGTCGGCCTGGTAGGCGGCGAAGGTGCCCAGGGCTCCGACGTAGGAGGGCGCCTCGGCGAGGACGACGTCCCCCGGGTCCACGAAGATCTTGGTGATGAGGTCGAGGGCCTGCTGGGCGCCGACGGTGACGACGATGTCGTCCGCCGACGCCTGGACGCCTTCAAGGGCCATCACGTCGCAGATGCTCTCGCGCAGCAGCGCGTCGCCCTGGGCCGAGCCGTACTGGAGGACCTCGGCGCCCCGGCCGGCGACGAGCTCGCCGATCATGTCGCCGACGGCGTCGAGAGGGAGCGCGGAGACGTAGGGGGCGCCGCCGGCGAGGGAGACGACCTCGGGGCGGGCGACCATCGCGAACAGAGCTCGGATCTCCGAGGGCACCATGCCGGCGGCGCGGGCGGCGTAGCGGTCGGTGTAGGCATCTGTACGCGAGTGTTGCTCCACGAGGAACCTCCGGCTGGACGGGTCTGCAAGCAAACTACGGCATCGCCGCCCGGATGATCCTGAGAACCCCGGTCGTCCGGGCGGCGCGGCGGGGCGCGAGGGTACCGCGGGCCCCGTCCGCTACGATGCCCGAAGGTCCCGGAAGGTTGCCGGGAAGGACCGCGGAGTGGCGCTCCGCCTGTGAGGCCGTCCCGGAGCCGCGCACGGTCCCGGAGCCTCCGGCGGGCGTGATCGCAACAGGGGGTGTGCCGGCCCGGTGTCGCGTCGACTGGTCAACATCACGCTGGACAATCTGGACGATCTCCCACATCGCTGCCGTGGCTGCGTGTTCTGGGAACTGGATCCGGTGAGCCGGGACCGGGCGCTGGAGAGCGGTGACCCGGGCCTGGAGAAGGAGGCGTGGATCTCCTCGACGCTGCTCGAATGGGGCAGCTGCGGAAAGATCGTCTATGTCGACAACGTCCCGGCGGGCTTCGTGCTGTACGCGCCGCCGCTGTACGTGCCGCGCTCGGTGGCGTTCCCGACCAGCCCGGTGAGCGCGGACGCGGTGCTGCTGATGACCGCGCACATCCTCCCGGAGTTCGCGGGCGGTGGGCTCGGCCGGATGCTCGTGCAGGGCGTCGCGAAGGACCTGACCCGGCGGGCGGTGAAGGCGATCGAGGCGTTCGGCGATCTCAAGGGCGAGGACGGCGGATGCCTGGTGCCCGCCGACTACCTGCTGTCGGTGGGGTTCAAGACCATCCGGCCGCATCACCGCTATCCGCGGCTGAGGCTGGAGCTCAAGTCGGCGCTGTCGTGGCGTGAGGACGTCGAGGTGGCACTGGAACGGCTGCTCGGCTCCATGACCCCGGAAGGCGCGCTCCGGCCCGTCTGAGACGCACTGAGCCGTTCATGCATACGGCCCGCACCCTGAAAGAGGGTGCGGGCCGTACGCTTTCCCGCGCGCGCCGCGGGAGACAACGGGTCCCTAGGGCTAGGGACCTGTCTCACAGTGGTCATCAGCCGTCAACGGCCCTCAGCCGTCACGCGAGCGCGCGCCCTGACCGGCGGGGGCGACGCCGAAGGCGAGCCCCCGCCGGGAAGATCGCGAAGCGATTCGCGGTCGCACAAGCACGGTCACGAAGCGAGCGCCAGCGAGCGCAGTGGGCCGGGATTGCAATCAACGCTAAATGAACTCGGCGAGGTCGCGGAGGAGCGCGGCCTTCGGCTTGGCGCCCATGATCTGCTTGACGACCACGCCGCCCTTGTAGACGTTCATCGTGGGGATCTGCATGACGCCGTACTCGGCCGGCACCTTCGGGTTCTCATCGATGTTGATCTTGACGATCTCGAGCTTGTCGCCGTGCTCCCGGTGGATCTCCTCCAAGATCGGCGCCACCATCCGGCACGGGCCGCACCACTCCGCCCAGAAGTCGACGAGAACGGGCTTGTCGCTCTCCAGGACCTCGGACCCGAAGTCGGCGTCGGTCACGGCTTTCATGGTGTGTCTCCTTTGGTTCTCACGCGGGCGGCCGAGGACGGTCCCCCGGCCCGGAAGCGTTCGTGGTCAGCTCTGCGGGACCGTCTCGGCGGCGTCCCGGTCCTGCAGCCAGCGTTCGGCGTCGATCGCGGCCGAGCAGCCGCTGCCGGCGGCGGTGATGGCCTGGCGGTAGATGTGGTCGACGACGTCGCCGCAGGCGAACACGCCGGGGATCTTCGTGCGGGTGGTCGGCGAGTCCACGAGCAGGTAGCCGTCGGTGTCGGTCTCCAGCTGGCCGGTGAACAGCTCGCTGCGCGGGTCGTGGCCGATCGCGATGAACAGCCCGGTGATGTCCAGGGTGCTCTCCGCGCCGGACGCGACGTTGCGCACCCGCACGCCGCTGACGCGGTCGTCTCCGTTGATCTTCACGACCTCGCTGTCCCACAGGAAGCGGATCTTCTCGTTGGCGAACGCGCGGTCCTGCATGATCTTGGATGCGCGGAGCTCGCCGCGGCGGTGGATCACGGTGACCGAGCGGGCGAACTTGGTGAGGAAGGTCGCCTCCTCCATCGCGGTGTCGCCGCCGCCGACGACGGCGATGTCCTGGTCGCGGAAGAAGAAGCCGTCACAGGTCGCGCACCAGGAGACGCCGCGTCCCGACAGCCGCTTCTCGTCCGGCAGGCCCAGCTCGCGGTAGCCGGAGCCGGTCGCGACGATCACGGCGCGGGCGAGGTAGGTCTCCTCGCCGACCTTCACGACCTTCGGGTCGGCGGTCAGGTCGACCTCGGTGACGTCGTCGGCGATGAGCTCGGCCCCGAAACGCTCCGCCTGCTTGCGCAGGTTGTCCATCAGGTCGGGACCCATGACGCCGTCGGGGAAGCCGGGGAAGTTCTCCACGTCGGTGGTGTTCATCAGCGCGCCGCCGGCGGTG
The DNA here is from genome assembly GCF_900659635.1 of Actinomadura roseirufa. Taxonomy (GTDB): domain Bacteria; phylum Actinomycetota; class Actinomycetes; order Streptosporangiales; family Streptosporangiaceae; genus Spirillospora; species Spirillospora roseirufa. Next base: position 61,430 of record NZ_CAACVB010000015.1, read on the forward strand.
ACGGACCCCTCGAACACCAGCGGCTTCAGGTCACCGCGCGCCGCGTAGATCGCGGCCGTGTAGCCCGCCGGGCCGGAGCCGATGACGATGACGTTACGGACGTCGCTCACTGTTCTGTGCCTCTCCTCGTTGGCGCTGATCGCCGGACGACCGCTCGGCCGCCCCGGGGGCCGCCGCACCGCCCCGCCTCGGCTCCGGCGCGGTGCCCGTCCCGGCGCGACCAGTCCTGCCAGTCGCGTCAACCGATCCTAGAGCCCGGTGATTCCCGACGCCCTTCTACGGCCCGCCGACCAGGCCATAGGGTGTCCTTCATGGCGCGAATCCTTCTACTGCATTCGATGTACGGGCTCCGCCCGGCCGTCCTCGCGGCGGCGGACCGGCTCCGCGCGGCGGGCCACGAGGTCCACGCTCCAGATCTGTACGACGGTCGTGTCGTCGACACCGCCGAGGAGGGCCTCGCGCTCAAGGACGAGATCACCCGGGACGAGCTGCTGCGCCGGGCCGTCGCCGCGGCGGCACCGCTGACCGGCGACGGAGGGCTGGTGTACGCGGGGTTCTCGCTCGGCGCCGCGCTCGCCCAGAACGTCGCGCTGGCGGACGAGAAGGCCCGCGGGCTGCTGATGCTGCACGGCACGTCCGACATCGCCGAGGACGCGTCCACGAGCATCCCCGTCCAGCTGCACGTCGCCGACCCCGACACCTGGGAGCCCGCGGACTGGGTGAACACCTGGTACCTGCAGATGACCAAGGCGGGCGCCGACGTGGAGGTCTTCCGGTACCGGGGCGCCGGGCACATGTACTCCGACCCGGGCCTGCCCGACCACGACGCCGAGGCCGCCGAGCAGACCTGGACGACCGCGCTGGGCTTCCTGGCCGGCCTCTGACCGGAACACCGATCACCGGGAACGTCGAAGGCCCTGGACGGCGACGCCGTCCAGGGCCTTCGTCACGCCGGGGACGCCCTCAGGCGTTCTCCTGTTCGAGCACGTGCGGTGCGGCGGCGGTGCAGTCCGGGCCCACGACCCAGGCCGTCCACCGGCCGGGCCGGTCGCCGCGCACCGCGATCACGGTCGCCTGGCGTCCCTCGAACGTCGCCTGGTCGACGAGGACGGGCGGCTTCCCGCCGGTGACGCCGCCGACGCAGCCCGCGAGCCGCTGGTCGGGCGGACCGCCCTGGAGCCGCAGCTCCTGGCCCTTGCCCAGAAGGTGATCGATCTGCGGGCCGAGCCTCCCGGCCCGGTAGTCGGTGCCGGTGTGCGCGACCGTGTAGGTCGGGCTCTTCATCACGGACTGGTGCGGCGTCGCCTGCGGCGCCACGCCACGGGCCTGGCCGCGCCGGTCGGCCCCGTCCTGCACGGGGCTCGTGGAGCCCTGGTGGTCGCCGCCGCTCGAATCCTGCAACGCGATCTTGCCGACCACCGCTCCGCCGCCGAGCACGACCACCGTCGCCGCGGCGGCCGACAGGATCCGCCAATGCCGCCTGCCGCGCCGCCGCTCCAGGCTCACCACGGTGGCGGTGCTCAGCGACTCCGCCGCGATGGCCGTGTCGATGCGCTCGGCCAGCTCCGCGGGCATGGACGGGACGGGTGCCTCCGCCAGGATCCGGGAGACGTCCGCGAGGTCGGCGGAGCGGTCCCGGCACTCGGCGCAAGTATCGAGGTGCGCGCTGACGGAGGCGGCGTGGTCGTCTTCGAGCAGCCCCTCGGCCAGATCGGCGAGGATGTCGTAGTCAAGGTGCGCGGGGTTCATGTGGGCATGCCACCTCCTTCCACACCTCCGACGTTCCTGGAGTCCCGTCGGTTCCGATGGTGGACGAGAAGCGGCGCGAGCCGGGCCCGGCCGCGCGCGCAGCGGCTCTTGATCGTCCCCGGCGGCACCTCCATGACCTGCGCCGCGTCGTCGACGGAGTACCCCATCATGTCGACCAGCACGAGCGCGGCGCGCTGCTCGAACGGCAGCTGCAGCAGGGCCGTGTGGACGTCGAGGGACACCCCGTGCGCGTCCGTCGGGTCGGGCATCTTCGGGGCGACGGCGTCGAAGGTCGCGTCGTCGCCCATCGGCGTCGCGGGACGCACGGACTTGCGGCGGATGCGGTCCAGGCAGGCGTTCACCACGATCCGGTGCAGCCAGGTGGTGACGGCGGCGTCGCCGCGGAACCGCCCGGCGGCGCGGAAGGCCGACAGGCAGGCGTCCTGCAGCGCGTCCGCCGCCTCCTCGGGGTCGCCGATCGTCCGCAGCGCGACCGCCCACATGCGGTCGCGGTGCCGGTGCACCAGCTCGGCGAACGCGTGCGGGTCGCCCTGGGCGTGCCGTGCGAGCAGCTCCTTGTCGGGTACCTCGTCAACGCGACGCATGCTCACCGACGTCATGAGCGACCGCTTTCTCGTACGGAACGCCGGGGGGAGGAGGACCGGGGGCGACCGGCCGCGCCCGCAGGCGTAGACACGACGGATTCCAGAGGAGAGGGGACAATCTGCTCACAGGCACGATACCGACAAGCGCCACTCCACGTCACAGCTCATGACCCCCCGCCCGGCCCCTCGCATGGGCCCGTTCTCAACCCCGTGACAGCGGCGGGGCCCCCGCCCCGCCGTCCCGGCGCACACCCCGTGGCCGGTTTCCGGCCCCGATGGTACGACCCGTATGAGATCTTCCGAGGGCCTTTTTCCGGACGGCATCGTTCCGCCCGTCCAGGTCCCTCGGGTGCACACCGCCCCCCGCGGCCCTCAGATCATCCCGCTTTATCGCACAAGTGTCGATTCAAGCTCCCCCTGCCGCACGTCCGTCTGTCCTGACGGCCACCGTTTGTCACCCTTGGGTTCCAGGGATGCGGCTCCGCGCGCCGCCGCCCTCTCCGTTGATCGGCACGACCGGGCAGGCAGGTGGGTCACCGATGGGGTCGCGTCACCAAGAAGGGACGGCCTCAGGAGAGACCGTCCCTTCGCAGTGACGTTGGACGTGGGCTCGTCAGCTCGCGGAGCCGTAGACGGCGACCTCGCCGAGCTTCGCCTTGAACCCGGCGGGGACCTGATTCGTGAACCAGACCAGGACGTACTGGCCCTTGGCCTCCTTGTCGGCGGGAATCGTGAAGACACCCGAGCGGGCCGAGACCTCGCCGACGACCCCCAGGGCCTCGAGTGACCGGCTAGCGCCGACGCGCAGCTGGATGGGGACGCCGCTCACCGGGGTGCTGACCTTGACGCTGGTGACCTTGACCGTCTTGCCCATGTCGAGGACGACCCCGAAGCCCTTGGCGTAGTTCCCGAAGTTCGCGGACCTGTACGTCTGCGTCTCCCAGTAGGGCTGGGACCTGCCGTCGATCACGGCGTCGGCGTTCTTCTTGATCTGCGCGTCCGGGTGGCCCGGGGCGTCCTCCACGCCCTCGGCCTGCACGGCGCGGAGCTGGGTGACGGCGGGCTTGCCGGACGCCGGAGGCGAGCTGGCGCCGCTGGGCTTCGGGCCGGCGCCCTTGTCGTCGGGCTTGTCGTCGCGCATCAGGGCCCAGGCGCCCAGGCCGACGATGACGGTGAGCGCGGCGGCCGCGACGCCCATGAGGGCGCGGTTGGCGGGCTTGCCGGAGCCTCCGGAGCCCGCCGGGACCACGGAGCCCGGGGCCGTCGGCGCGGGCGGCAGCGTGTTGCGCCGGGTGCGCGCGCGGGGCGGCGGGACCTGGGTGGGCGCCGGCTGGTGGTGCGCGGACGGCTGGTAGGGAGGCGGGCCGTGCACGGGAGGCGCCGCGGGCTGCGGCGGGCGCGCCTGGGT
>NZ_CAACVB010000016.1 GCF_900659635.1 Actinomadura roseirufa
CACCGGGCAGGATCTCCGCGGTCGCCTCGCGCTGGACGACCTCATACCGGTCGATGCCACCCGAGGTGCCGACCGGCCGCGTACTCCAGCGCGCCGTCCGCCGCCGGCATCGCGGGCGGCGGCGGCGTCGACGCCGGCCAGTTCGAGGACGGTGCCGGTGTCCTGTCCGGTGCCGGCCGTCAGGCCGGCGGCCAGGTCGACCGAGCGGGTGAACGCGCCGCCGAGGCCGGTCCGCCGCAGCGGGGTCGCCGTCATGGCCTGGGGCGGGACGAGCAGGGCGCGATCGTCGCCGTCCAGCACGAGGAGGTACGGCGACTCCGCGGCGGCGTCGATCCGGTCGACCGACCCGGCGAGCACGCCGTCCCGCCAGGAGAGCCGGACGCGGGCCGTGCCGGCGTCGACGACCGCCACCGCCGCCCGCGCCTCGTGCAGCGACGCGACGAGATCGGAGGCGCGCCCGTCACCGGAGAGCAGGTCGACGGCGGCGTGGGCTTGGACGGCGGCCCACCCGAGGGCGGGCCAGCTTCGGCCGAGACGTTCGAGGGCCACGGCGGTGGTGATCCGGTCGGCGCCTCCGCCGCCGGACGCCTCCGAGGTTCCGAGGGTCCACACGCCCAGGTCCGCCAGCTCGGCCGTGAGCCCGGCGACGATCGCGGGATCGGGATCGCCGCCGTCGAGTACGGTGCCGCGACCGGCGGCGAGGGCGTCCAGCATCGACGCCAGATCGCGCTGGTCGTCGTCGAGAACAGGGCCGAGCCAGCTCATGACCAGAAGCTCTCCGTCTTGGGCGGGCGCCGTTCGCCGAAGGCGGCCCCCACTTCGTGCGCCTCGTTCGTCCGCAGGTAGAGGCTCAGCTGCTGGTCGTGGGCCATCCGCGCCTGGCCGGAGACCCCGTTGTGGCGCGCGGAGAAGGCGCCCTTGAGGGCGCCGATGGCCAGCGGGCTGCGGTCGGCGATCTCGCGGGCGACCTCGGTGGCCCGCCCGAGCAGTTCCTCGGCCGGGACGACCTCGTTGACCAGCCCCATCTCCAGGGCCTGCGCGGCGGTGTACTTCCTGTTGAGGTACCACATCTCCTTGGCCCGCTTCCGGCCGATGGCGTCCTCCAGGTACCAGGTGCCGTACCCCGCGTCGAAGCTGCCGACCATCGGCCCGACCTGGCGGAAGACGGCGTTCTCCGCCGCGATGGTCAGGTCGCAGACGGTGTGGAGCACCTGGCCGCCGCCGACCGCGAAGCCGTTGACGGCGGCGATGACGGGCTTGGGGACGGTGTCGATCGCCTGGTAGACGTCGATGATCGGCAGCACCTGCGACGGGTCGAGCGAGGTGACCGGGTCGTGCTCGCCGCCGATGCAGAAGAACTTGTCCCCGCTGCCGGTGAGGACCGCCGCCCGCAGGGACGGGTCGAGCCGGAACCGCCCCAGCGCGTCGAAGAGCTCCAGGCAGGTCTGGTGGCGGAACTTGTTGCCCGCCTCCGGCCGGTCGATGGTCAGGGTGAGGATCGGGCCGTCCGCCGAGACGCGGATGTCGTCGTAGGTCATGTGGATCGTTCCCATCAGTGGTCCGAAGGGAGCTCGCCGGTGCGGAAGCCCTGGCCGTTCTTGGCGCCGAGCCGGCCCGCCGCGACCATCTGGCGCAGCAGCGGCGGCGGGGCGTAGCGGTCGTCGAGCGTCGCGGCGTACGCCGACTCGGTGGCGTGCAGGTGGACGTCGAGGCCGATCATGTCGAGCAGTTCGAGCGGGCCCACCTTGTAACCGAGCCCCAGACGGAGCGCGGTGTCGATGTCCTCGGCGGTGGCGAGCCCGTCATCGTACTCCTGAACGACGTCGTTCAGATAGGGCATGAGCAGGGCGTTCACGAGGAAGCCCGGCCGGTCCTTGACCACCACGGCGTCCTTGCCGCCCAGCGAGCCGACGAGCGCCACGAGCCGCTCGACGAGTCCGGCGCCGGTCTGCAGCGCGCGGACGATCTCGATGGTGCGCATCAGCGGCGCCGGGTTGAAGAAGTGCAGCCCCGCGACGCGGGCCGGGTTCGGCAGCGCGGCGGCGAGGGCGGTGACCGAGAGCGCCGAGGTGTTGGTGACGATCGGGGTGTCCTCCCCGACGACCGCGGCGATCCGGGTCAGCGCGGCCATCTTCACCTCGGCGTTCTCGGTGACCGACTCCACGACGAGGTCGGCCTCGGCGAGGTCCCCGGCCGCGAGGGTCCCGGTGATCCGGGCGAGGATCGCGGCCTTGCCGTCCTCGGTCGTCTTGCCGCGGGCGATGCCGCCGTCGAGGAACGCGGCGACGGCCGCCGTCCCGGCCGCCAGGCGATCCTCGCCGGCCTCCAGGGCGATCACCCGCCGGCCGGACGCGGCGAAGACCTGGGCGATGCCGGCGCCCATCGTCCCGAAGCCGAGCAGGCCGATCGTGGCGAACGGGGTGGACTCGCTCATGCTGGACTCCTCACGACCCGAACAGCCGGGTGTCGTCGTACTCGTAGAAACCGCGGCCGGTCTTGCGGCCGAGGTCGCCGGCGGCGACCATCCGCTCCACCATCGGCGGCGGGAAGAACCGCTCGTCGCGCAGCTGCTCGTAGAGGCGGGTGGCGACCTGCTGGTGGATGTCCATCCCGACGATGTCGAGGAGCCGGAACGGGCCCATCGGATGCCCGAGCGCCCCCGGCACCGCCGCGTCGATCGCCTCCTTGGAGGCGAGCCCGGACTCCAGCGCCCGGATGCAGGAGTTCTCCCAGGGGATCAGGAACCGGTTCACGATGAATCCCGGGCGGTCCTTGGTGACCACGCTCGTCTTGCCCAGGGAGCCGAGGAAACCGATCGTCGCCTCGTGCGCCCAGCCCGCGGTGTGCCGTCCGTCGGCGACCTCGACCAGCGTCATCAGCGGCGCGGGGTTGCAGTAGTGCGTGCCCACGACGCGCTCCGGGCGACGGGACCCCGAGGCGATGGCGGTCACCGACAGCGTGGAGGTGTTGGTGTGGAAGAGGGTGCGCTCAGGGACGATCTCGTCGAGCCGGGCGAAGGTGTCCTTCTTCAGCGCGAGGTCCTCGAAGACCGCCTCGATCACGACGTCGCAGGCCGCGAGGTCGGCGAGGTCGGTGGTGCCGGTCAGGGCGGCCTTGGCGGCGCGGGCGGCGTCGTCGCCGAGCTTGCCGCGCCGGACGCTCTCGTCGAAGAACCCGTGCACGGTGGCGACGCCGCGGCGCAGGTTGGCCTCGCTGACGTCGTAGAGGAGCGTCCGGTGCCCGGCGCGGGCCGTGACGACCGCGATCCCCGAGCCCATCGTGCCCGCGCCGAGGACCGCGACGGTCCTGCTCTCATCGTTCAATGATCTCTCCTGGTCGGTCTCAGCGGACGCTCTGGCCGCCGTCGATGACGATGACCTCGCCGGTCATGAAGTCCGAGGCGCTCCCGGCGAGGAGCAGCAGCCACGGCGCCAGCTCGCCGGGCTCGCCCATCCGCCGCGCGGGGATCGCGCGGACCACCCGGGCGAGCGCCTCGGCGTCCTCGCGCAGGCCCGCGTTGAGCGGGGTCGCGAAGTAGCCCGGCGCGATGGCGTTGACCTGGACGCCGTGGCGGCTCCACTCGATCGCCATGGCCCGGGTGAAGGCGATCACGCCCGCCTTCGAGGCGGAGTAGGCCGCGTGGCCCGCGACGCCCTGGAGCGCGAAGTTCGAGGCGATGTTGACGACCTTGCCCGAGCCCTGGGCGATCAGGTGCCGGCCGACGGCGCGCGTGGCCAGGTAGGTACCGCGCAGGTTCGTCGCGATGACGCGGTCCCACTCCTGCGGCGGCTGGTCGACCAGGGGCGTGGACGCCACGATCCCCGAGTTGTTGACCAGCACGTCCACCCGGCCGAAGGTCGCGATCGTCGCCTCCACCATGCGGTCCACCGACGCCTCGTCGGTGACGTCGGTGGGGCAGGCCAGCGCCCGGCCGCCGGACGCCGCCGCCTCCGCGGCGAACCGGTCGAGCTCGGCGCCGGTGCGCGCGGCGACCGTGACCGCCGCCCCGGCGTCGACCAGTGCCCGCGCCATCGAGCGCCCGAGCCCCCGGCCCGCGCCGGTCACGATGGCGACCCTGCCCTCCAGCTCGCCTTCCGGTCTCGTGGCCGTCATGCCCGGCCCTCCCAAGCGCGCGTGGTCTCGCGGCCGATGAGCAGCCGCTGGATCTCGTTGGTGCCGTCGTAGATCTGGGTGACCTTGGCGTCGCGCAGGCAGCGCTCGACGCCGAGGACCGCCAGGTCACCGTACGGGCCGAGGATGCGCGCGGCCTCGACCGACACCTCGAAGCCGAGGTCGGTGCACGCCTGCTTCATCATCCCGATCTCCCCCGGCGAGACGCCCGGGTCGGTGTCGACGCGCCGGGCGACCGAGTGGAGCAGGAGCCGGCCGCGCAGGATCCTGCCGCGCAGCCCGGCGAGCGCGAACGTCTCCTCGTCCGGCAGCCGGGGCCCGTGCAGGCGGATGAGGAAGGCGAGCGCGCGGGCGTAGGCCGCCCGCGCGAGGCCGACGCCCTGGGCGGCGGCGCTGACGCGGGACTTCACCACCGAGCTCATGACCAGGGACCAACCGCCGCCCTCGGTGCCGAGGAGGTTCGCCCGCGGGACGGCGACCCGCTCGAAGAACAGCTCGGCGGTGCTGGAGCCGTGCATGCCCATCTTGCGGAACGGCCGCCCGCGCGCGACGCCGGGCCAGCCGCCCTCGACGACGAAGGCGGTGATGCCCCCGCGGCCCAGGGAACGGTCCACCGTCGCGAAGCAGACGATCACGTCGGCCCGGTCGCCGGTGGTGATGAAGGTCTTCTGCCCGCTCAGCGACCAGCCGTCGGCGGCCCCGTCACCGGCGGGCGTCGCGGTCGTGGTGAGGGCGGACACGTCGGAGCCCGCGTCGGGTTCGGTGATGCCGAGCGAGCCGTAGCGCGAGCCGTCCAGCAGGCCGGGAATGTAGGCGCGCTGAAGCTCCTCGGTCCCGGCGAGGAGGATGGGGTAGGCCGTGTGCGTCTGGGTCATGAAGACCAGGCTGGTCGCGGCGCACCCCGCGGTGATCTCCTCCATCGCGACGGCGTAGGCGACGTTGGTGTCGCCCGTCCCGCCGAGGTGCTCGGGGAAGATCAGCCCGCCCAGCCCGGCCCGCGCCAGCGCCTGGACGCCGTCGTGCGCGAAGCCGCCGCCGGCGTCCAGCTCGGCGGCCCGCGGCGCGACCTCCCGCGCGACGACGTCGCGGGCGAGGGCCCGGATCTCCAGCTCCCGCCCGGTCAGCGCGGCGTCGGCGGCGGGCTCGTCGAGCAGCCCGTGGACGGTGGCGTAGGCCGCCGGGTCGACGTCGATGTCGAGCGGCTCGATGACCGGCCCGGTGCCACCGCTCATCGCGCCGGCTCCGGGTCGGCGAAGTCGGCGGGGCGGCGCTCCAGGAAGGCGCCGATGCCCTCGCCCGACTCCTCGCGCGCGATGGCCAGCGCCGCGAGCGCCGTCTCGGCGGTGAGCCCGGCGTCGAGCGAGGTGTCCCGGCCCGCCTCCAGGGCGTGCAGGATGGAGCGGACGGCCAGCGGCCCCTGCGCGGCGACCTCCCCGGCCACCGCCAGCGCCGTCCGGAGCAGGTCGTCGGGGTCGACCACGGGCAGCGGCGTGAGCCGCAGCTCGTGAGCGCGCGCAGCGTCCAGGCGCGCGCCGGTGAGCATCAGGTGCGCGGCGACGGCGGGTCCGACCAGGCGCGGCAGCCGCTGCGTGCCGCCGTACCCGGGGATCAGCCCGAGGCTCGCCTCGGGCAGCCCCAGCGACGCGCGCGTGGACAGGACCGCGAAGCTCGCGGCCAGGACCAGCTCGAAGCCGCCGCCCAAGGCCGGTCCGCCGACGGCCGCGATGACCGGGATCGGTGCCCGCTCGATGGCGCGGAACACCCGCTGGCCGAGGCTCATCGTCGCGTGGGCCCGCTCGGGGCCCATCGCTGCGATCTCCTTCAGGTCGGCGCCGGCGCTGAACGCCTTGCCCGCACCCGTGATCACGATCGCGCGCACCGCCGGGTCGGCCGCGGCCGTCTCGACGGCCTCGGCCAGCGCCGTCAGGACGGCGGTGTTCAGCGCGTTGTACGCCTCGGGACGGTTGATCGTGAGCGTCACGATCCGGCCCGTCCGCTCGTTCAGCAGCACGCTCATGAGACGACCTCCCTTCCGGTCGCGACGTCGGCCTCCGCGATCGCTCCCGCGGCGGCCAGCCGGCGCATCTCCTCGGTCGTGTAGCCCACCCCGCGCAGCACCTCCGCGGTGCCCTCGCCCAGGTCGGGGAACCGCTCGTTGCGCGGCTCGATGGAGGCGAGCCGGAACGGGCTGCGGACGGTGACCAGCCCGCCGTCCGAACCGGGGACCGGCATCAGCGAACCGCGGGCCACGACCTGCGGATCCCCGACCACCTCCGACAGGGTCTGCACCAGGGCCACCGGCACCTCGACCTCGCCGAGGACGCGCAGCCAGTGCGACGCCGGGCGGGTCGCGAGCCGTTCGGCGACCGTCCGGGCGATCCGCGTGCGGTGCTCGCGGCGGCCCGCGTTGTCGGCCAGCTCCGGGTCGTCGGCCAGCTCGGGGACGCCGACGGCGGCACAGAAGCGCCGCCACATCGCGTCGTTGCCGATCGCCACCACGATCACGCGGTCGGCGGCCTCGAAGGGCTGGTAGACGGCGAGCACCGAGTCGGTGCCCCCGCTCGGCGCGGGCTCGGGCTCCCCGGCGTGGTAGGCCGCGATCCGCGGCGCCATCAGCGCCAGGTCGGTGTCGAGCAGCGAGACGTCGATGGTCTCGCCCTCACCGCGCGTCCGCTGCCGGACGAGCGCCGCGCTGATCGCGATGGCGGCGCACATCCCGGTGGCCACGTCGGACAGGGCGGTCGAGACCCGCTGCGGGCCGCGGCCCTGCTCGCCGGTGACCGACATCAGGCCCGACCGCGCCTGGGCGACCAGGTCGTAGCCGGGCAGGTCGCGGTCGGGGCCGTCCAGCCCGAAGCCGGACATCGCGCAGTAGACCAGCCGCGGGTTGCGCGCCCGCACGCTCGCGCCGTCGATGCCCAGGCGCTCCAGCTTGCCCGGGTTCATGTTCTGCAGGAACACGTCGGCGCTGTCGAGCAGCCGCAGCAGCGCCTCGCGGCCCTCGCCGCCGCGCAGGTTCAGCGCCACCGACCTCTTGTTGCGGTTGGCGGAGGCGAACCAGGCCGACGTGCCGCCGGCGAACGGAGGGCCCCAGCCGCGGGCGTCGTCCCCCGACCCCGGGCGCTCCACCTTGATGACGGTGGCGCCGAGGTCGGCCAGGTACATCGCCGCGGTGGGACCGGCGTACGACGTCGTCATGTCGACGACGCGCACGCCGTCGAGCGGCCCGCGTCCACTGGGCATCGGGGTCACTCCTTCGGGTCCCGGTCGTGGCCGGTGATCGTCACCACGGAGTCCTCCACGGCGGTTCCGGTCCGCCCGGCCGGGTGGCCGGGGCGGGTGGCGGCTCGCACGGAAACGTGCGAGTGATTCGGACAGTACCGACATAAGACAGACTGTGCAAGGTCCAACATTTAACTCGAACAGGTCCCGGGCGGGCTGCAAGCCCCTGTCCGGGCGCGGTACTGTGGAGTAGACGTAAATATTGGACATCAGTCAGACGGACCACCACGATCCGGTGGGCGACGAGCGAGGGTGCGACGTGACGGCAGGGGACAACGACCGCGAGTTGCAGCGCAAGGTGATCGGCCGGAAGGTGCTGCGGCCGCGGGAGCAGGTCGAGCAGACGATCAAGACCGCGATCCTGTCCGGCGAGCTCAAGTCCAACGAGATGCTCCCGCCGGAGGCCGAGCTCGCCCGGCAGTTCAACGTCAGCCGCACCACCGTGCGCGAGGCGCTGCGCAGCCTGTCGACCCAGAACCTGATCTCCAAGGTGCCCGGCGCCCGCGGCGGCAACTTCGTGCGGTCGGTCGACCACCGGTCGCTCAGCGAGGCCGTCATCGAGTCCGTCGACAACCTCCTGACCCTGGGCAGCATCGAGTTCGAGGAGGTCGCGGAGGTACGCCAGCAGCTGGAGGTCCCGTCGGTCCGGCTGGCCGCCGCGAACCGCGAGGACGAGTCCCTGCGCAAGCTCAAGTCGATCGTCGAGAAGCAGAAGACCGCCTCCGTCGACGACCCGGCGATACCGGACCTGGACCGGCAGTTCCACACGCTCATCGCCGAGGCGTCGGGGAACCGCGTCCTGGCGTCGCTGGTCGCGGCGCTCCACAGCGCGACCGAGCCGGTCCACTACCTCGATCTGTCGCCCGAGGTCGGCCGGGAGACCGTCAAGCAGCACCAGGCGATCGTGCGGGCCATCGAGGCCCAGGACTCCGACACCGCCGAGAAGGCCATCATCGAGCACCTCACCTACCTGCGGCTCCACCTCGCCGCCCACCGTCAGGGCTGAGACGAGGCGCCCCGGCCATGCGTTCGGCCCGCGGGCGGCCGTGCTCGATGGCCGCCCACGGGCCGGGGCTGAGGAGGAGGCGGCTCAGGCCGCCGCTCGCGCGCGCGCCCAGATCCGGACGATCTCGTCCACGGGCACGACGTCGTGGCGGGCCTTGAGCACCTCCATCGTCAGCTCGTGCAGACGGCGGTCGTGAGCCGCCACGCAGTCCTCGACCAGGACGTTGTAGTAGTCGTGATAGGACGCGTCGCGCAGCGTCGCCTCCACGCACCCGGGCGTCTGCTCACCGATGATCACGACGGTCCGCACGCCGGCGGACCTCAGCAGCAGGTCCAGGTTCGTGCCGGTGAAGCCGCTCGAACGGTGCTTGGTGACGACGAGCTCGGCGCCGACCGGCCCGCACTCGGCGTAGAACTCGGCGCCCCACGTGCCCTCGACGACGAACTCGTCGACCCCGGCGATCAGCCGCTTGGACCGGAGCCACGCCGGGGAGTCGCTGGCGCCGTGCGGCAGGTCGACGAGCCGCACGTGGTACACCGGGACGCCGAGGTCGCGCGCCTCGGCGACGAACCGCTTCCACGAGGTCACGAGATCGCCCATCGCCGAGAGGTCCTTGCCCGCCTGGGCCACCTTCCCGGCGGGATGCAGGAAGTCGTTCTGCATGTCGATGCTCAGGATCGCGCAGTGAGCCGGGTCCAGGACCTCGTCCAGGCGGTCGAACACCTGCTTGCCGAACAGCTCGATCATTCGCGCTCCCTCCGTTCCTTCATGGATACCCGCTACGACCAGTCGGCGCTGTGGTCGATCCACCAGTTGGCGATGGCATCGCGCCGCGCGAACCACACATCGCCCTTGTCCAACGCGTATTCGATGAACTCGCGCACCGCGTTCGCCCTGGCCGCCTGCCCCGCCAGGCGCGCGTGGAGCCCGACCGTCATCATCTTCGGGAAACCGGCCTCGCCCTCGCGGTGCAGCTCGTCCAGCCCGCGGCGCATGTAGTCGTAGAAGTCGGTGGGCGACCCGAACCCGCCCTCGGCGACCGCGAACCGCGTGTCGTTGTACGTCTGCGTGTACGGGATGACCAGGTGCCGGTGCCCGGAGACGTCCGTGAAGTAGGGAAGATCGTCGTTATAGGTCTCCGAGTCGTACAGGAAGCCGCCGTCGTCCACCAGGAGCTGCCGGGTCCACGGCGTCGAGCTGTAGCGCCAGTACCAGCCCACGGGGCGGGTGCCCGTCGTCTCGCGGATCGACTCGATCGCGCGCTGGATCTGCTCCGCCTCCTCCTCGCGCGACATGTGCCACGGCTCGCTCCACCGGTATCCGTGGGAGCACGGCTCGTGGCCCAGCTCGCCGATCGCGGCCGCGACCTCCCGGTTCCGCTCCAGGGCCATGCCGGTCGCGAAGAACGTGACCGGGACGGAGTAGTCGCCGAAGATGTTCAGGAGCCGCCAGATCCCCGCGCGGCTCCCGTACTCGTAGACCGCCTCCATCGCGAAGTCGCGGTGCGGCGAGGGGAGGTACCAGTTCAGCTCGGCCATGCGGTCGGTGCTCCGGTCTCCCAGCCGCTCGTAGTGCTCGGAGCCCTCCTCGTAGTTGATGACGAAGTTGACCGCGACCTTCGCGTCGTCAGGCCAGACCACCCGCGGGACGCGCCGTCCGTACCCGATCAGGTCTCTGGGACGGGTGACGTCCGTGTTCGCCTCGTCGCCGCTCATTCTGTCTCCTGTCGTGAGAAGGACCCGGACGTGCCCTGGCCGGGCTCGGCCGCCGTGCGCAGGCTGTCGCTCGCGATGCGCGACCGGTTCATCGTCCGCCCTGAGAGCTCACTGACGACTTTTCCCTCGCGGAAGACGAGCACGCGGTCACAGATGTGCGGAAGATGGTCGTACTCCGCCGAGGCGAGGACGACGCCCATGCCCGCCTGCGCCGCGTCGCGGATCCGCTGGTAGATCTGCGACTGGGCGCCGACGTCCACGCCCTGGGTCGGCTCGTGCAGCAGGAGCAGGCTCGGTCTGGTCTCGAACCACTTCGCGATCAGGACCTTCTGCTGGTTCCCGCCGCTGAGCGTGGACAGGGCCCGCTCCGTCCCGGACGGCCTGACGTCGTACTCCTCCAGGAGGCGCTGCACCCGCTCGGTCTCGGCGCTCCGCCTGATCACGCCCCGCGTGAAGTAGGAGCCGATCGTCGCGATGCTCAGGTTCTCGCGGACGCTCGCCGCCTGGACCGACGCCTCGACCAGCCGGTCCCCGGGCAGCAGCGCGAACCCCAGACCGATGGCCCGCCTGGGGCTCAGCCCCTTGAGATCCACCTGCTCGCCCCCGGCAGTGTGGATCACGCCGCCGGTCGCGCGCCGGGCGCCGAACAGGAGGTAGGGCAGCTCGTCCCAGCCCATGCCGACGAGCCCGGTCACGCCGACCACCTCGCCGCGGTGGACGGTGAACGAGGTCGGGCGCACGTCCGCGCCCTCGACGCCGGTGAACTCGGCGATCACCTGATCCTGCGGCTGGTGCGGGGCCGGATAGAACTCGCCGAGCGGGCGGCCGAGGATCAGCTCGGTCAGCTTCTCCTCGTCCAGCGACTCCGTCGCGTCGCAGGCGACCCTGGTGCCGTTGCGCAGCACCGTGACCCGCTGGGTGTTCTCCAGGATCTCGTCCAGCCGGTGGGTCACGAGGAGGATCCCCACGCCGGCCGCCGCGACCTGCCGCACCGTGGCGAAGAGCTGCTCGACGCCGTCGCGGGGGAGCGAGGCCGTCGGCTCGTCGAGGATGAGCAGGCCGCGGGCGGCGTCGCCGAGCTGGTCGAACGCCCGCACGATCGCCACCTGCGCCCGCTGCACCTGGCTCAGCTCGCCGACGAGCTGCGTGGGCCCCACCTGAAGCCCGAACCGCTTGAGCAGCGCGGCCACGTGGCGGCTCTCCTCGCGCCAGGAGACCCGCCATCCGAACCGGACCCCGCGCGTGCGAAGGCGGATGTTCTCGGTGACGGTCGCGCTCTCGACCAGCCCGAGATCCTGGTGGACGAAGACGACACCGCGCTGCATCTGCCGGTTGGGATCGACGGGAAGCGCCACGGGCTCGCCGTGGACGGTGAGGGCGGCCCCCGGGACGTCGTCGGGCGCGTGGTATCCGGAGAGGATCTTGATGAAGGTCGACTTCCCGGACCCGTTCTCACCGACCAGTCCGTGCACCTCGCCCGCGGCTATGTCGAGATCGACGCCCTTCAGCACCGTCTGACCCGAGAAGGTCTTGGTGATCCGTGCGGCCACCAGCGCCGGCGGTCGTGCCCCGGGATCGGACGACCTCGTGCCGTCGGCCTGAGCGCGCGCCGCGGTCATCCCAGACCCCACAGCCTTTTGTACTCGTTCACGTAGCTTCCGCCGTAGATGGCGGTCTCGGCTCCCTTGAAGTCGATGCCCTTGGCGTTCGCCTTGTCGAACACCCGGAGCGGGATCTTCTCGTCGTTCACCGGGGCCGCGCCCGTGAGGATCCGAAGGCTCTGGTCCGCGACGGCCCAGCCGGCCCAGCCGAGCGGTGCGCCGATGTCGACGGTGAACGGGCTGCCGCTCGTCTTCAGGTCGTCGACGATGCCCGGGGAGGCGTTGAAGCTGGCGATCTTGGCCGTCGAGTTCGCCTGGCGGACGGCGGGCGTGACGAACTGGACCATGCCGTCGTACACGGGAAGAAGCCAGTTCACCTTCCGGTCGGCGACCGCGTTCTGGGTCAGCGGCCCGACCTTGGTCGACCAGTCGGCGATCAGCGCGTCGCGCACGTCCAGCTTGCACGTGCTGGGACACAGCTCCCGGAATCCGGCCTTGATCCCGTCCATCTCCGGCACGGACACCGGGACGTCGCTGGAGTTGATGGCCACCGCGGTGGCGTTGCATCCCGAGCCGGCGGCCACGTTCGCGGCGAGCAGCCCGCCCACCTGGGAGTAGGCGAAGGAGACCGAGGCGGTCGCGCCCGCGCTCTTGGGCGCCGTCGAGTCGACGTTGAACGCCTCGACGATGGGGATTCCCGCGCTCTTGGCGGCGCTGACGGCCGCGCCCATGAGCCCGACGGGAATCGCCTGAAGGACGATGAGGTCGGCCTTGGCCGCGATGGCCTGCTGCATTCCGCGGAGCTGCTCAGAGGTCTGGCCGCGCCCGTCGAAGAAGTTCACCTTGACGCCGGCCGCCTTCGCCGCGGCCTCGAAGCCGCCGTACACGGCCTTGGTGAACGGGATGTCGCCGGTGGTCGCGATCCAGTAGATGGTCTTGCCGCGCGCCGCCGAGGCGTTGAACGAGGGCCCGCCGAAGGTGAACGTCACCGGGGCCTTGGCGGCGTCGACCTTGGCCTTGGCCGCCGCGACGCACTTGTCGTCGGCCGGTGCCGCGCTCTTCACCCCGCCGGCCGGCCCGCAGCCCGCGACGAGCAGGGAGGCGACGACGGGGACGAGCGCGGCCAGCGGTGAGCGGACGACCCGGCGCGACGGCCGCATCTTCGATTCCATCGATCTCTTCCTTCTCTGTGTTCGGCAGTGCGATGCCGGAAAATGCCGGAGGCCATCGGGTGCGGCCGTTATGCGGCGCTCTTGCGCGCGAAACCCCGGGAGAGGGCGACGGCGGCGACGAGCGAGCCGCCATAGAACACGTCGACCACCCATCCCGAGAAGCCGTACAACTGCAGCCCGGTGATGCCCGTGATGAGGAAGTAGACGGCCACGAAGGTGCCCCAGGGATTGAACTTCCCCACCTGGATCGTCGTCGTCCCGAGGAACACGGCGGCGAACGCGGGCAGGAGGTAGGTGGACGAGGCGCTCGGCGTCGAGGAGCCGAGCATGCCGGCCAGCACGATCCCGGCGAACGACGCGAGCGTGGCCGAGACGACCAGGGATCCGCCGCGGATGAGATCCACGCGGATGCCGGACAGCTGGGACACGGTCCGGTTGGCCCCGACGAAGTACAGGTACCGTCCGAGCGGCGTGAGGGCGACCACGTACCAGAAGGCGACGGTCAGGGCGGCGGCGTAGTAGAAGCCGAGCGGAAGCCCGAGCAGGCGGCCGTTCATGACCGAGCTCAGCCGCGGGTCGATGCCGGGGATCGTCGTCGCGTACAGGCCGTAGCCGACCCCGGACCAGAAGGTGCCGGCCCCGAGCGTCACGACGATCGAGGCGATTCCGAGCCGGACCACCAGCAGCGCGTTGATCGCGCCGATGACGACCCCCGAGCCGAGCGCGGCGAGCACCGCGAGCCAGATCGGCCAGCCGTGCAGCACGTTGAGCACGCCCACGAGCATTACCGAGATGCTCATGGCACCGACGATCGACAGGTCGAACTCTCCGACCAGGAGCGCGAGCAGCAGCCCCAGCGACAGGATGAGCAGCACCGCCTGGGTACCGAAGATCGTCTGGAAGGTGCTGACCGCCAGGAAGGACGAGCCCAGCAGCACACCGAACAGGGCGATCAGCAGGGCCCACGCCATGACGACGCCGTAGCGCCCGGCGAAGGCGAAGAACGTCTGACGCGTCCGACCGCGGGATTCCATCTGCACTCCCGTTTCTCCGAGAACGACTGCCTCGCGACCGACCGTGGAGCAGGTCCCGGGCGTCCGAGCTGAAGTAATGTCGAACAATGTGCTACGTGTCCTGCGGATGTCAAGAGGCCGACGTCGGCGTGCGCGGAGTTCTCGCATCGTGAGACGGGTCGTGCGGGTGCCGTGCGGTGACCTGGCCGTGCGCGCCGACGCGCTCCGTCCGGCCACCGTTCGCCTTGGCGCATAACCGACATCGCCGAGATCCCCCCTAGAGGGGCCGCATCGCGATCGTGTTCCCGTTGACCTTGGCATTCTCATAGAGTGAGACACCTAAAAGACCTTGGGGCCGCCAGGGGGGAGGGCGGCTCCAGAGTCGGCGACCTGTTGGCCGTCTCGCCAGGAACGTTAATGTTGGACAATCGCGCGACCGTCGTACTAGGCTCGTGAAGGCGGCTGATCGCCGCCCGTCACGAGAGGTTCGAAACGATGGGACATCGTCTGGTTGTCGTCGGAGGCGGTCTCGCCGGGCTCGTGGCCGCGCTGCGGGCCGCGGAGAACGGGGTCTCGGTCACCGTCCTCGAACGCGGCGCCGCGGAGGGCGGCGACGGGAGCGCGCGGCTCAGCGGCGGGCTGCTCCACGTCGCGTGGCGGCCCATGGACGACCCCCCGGACGTCCTCTTCCAGGCCATCATGAACGAGACCGACCGCGACGCGGATCCGGTCCTCGCGCGCACCCTGGCCGACACGTCCCTCGAGGCGCTGGAATGGCTCAAGGAGCAGGGCGTCGACATCAGGCCGAAGTCGGCCGAGGTCCCCTACATGAAGCAGGCCATCCACCCGCACACCATCGGGATCGGGGCCCGGCACATCGAGGAGCGGGGGCCCGACCGGGCCATGCGGCTGCTCTACAAGGTCGCGGACGAGCGGGGCGTCGCGATCGTGCACTCGGCGGTCGCGGGCGAGCTGCGGCGGTCCGGCGAGGGCTGGACGGTCGGCGCGGCCGTCGCCGGGGCGTGGCGGAGCTTCGCCGCCGACTCCGTCCTCATCGCCGACGGCGGGTTCCAGAACAACGCCGAGCTGCTGACCAGGTACGTCGGCCACGCGGCCGATCGCGCGTTCCTGCGCGCGTCCGCCGCGTCGGCGGGCGCCGGTCTGCGGCTGGCGCTGGAGAACGGCGCGGGCGCGGTCGGCCTCGGGCGGGTCTACGGGCACATGGTGTCCTCCGGGGCCTTCGAGAACGACATGCTCTGGCCCTACCCTCCGGTCGACAAGCTGTGTCTCAACGGCCTGCTCGTCGATCGCCAGGGGCGGCGCGTCGCCACGCGCGCGGACAACGGGGTCCAGCTCGTCAACGAGCTCGTCCGGCACGAGGATCCGCGCGGCCTGAGCGTGGTCTTCGACGACGCCCTCTGGTACACGGCCGGGACCGACGACCCGTACGGCACGCCCGTCCCCAACCCCGACCTGGTCGATCGCGGCGGCCCGTACGTCCGGGCGGAGAACCCGGACGACCTTTGCGCCGCCACCGGAATGGACGCCGCGGAGCTGCGGGCGGCCATCGACGCCCACAACGACGCCCCGGGGAAGCCGGCGATCACCGGCCGGCTCCACAGCCTCCGCGTGGTCCCGGGGATCACCTTCACGATGGGCGGCATCGCGACCGACGACGCGGCGCGGGTCCTCGACCCGGCGGGCGCGCCGCTGCGCGGCCTCTACGCCGCCGGGAGCTGCACCGGCGGGATCCAGGGCGGCCCGCGCGGGGGATACGTCGGCGGGCTCGCCGTCGCCCTCGTCTTCGGGTTCCGCGCCGGCTCGTCGATCCCGGCCGACCTTGACAGCGACCCCCGTGCCACCGAGGAGGAAGCGTGAGCACCGTCTACGCCGTCGGCTGCAACTTCAAGAGCTCCGAGCTGGAGCGGGAGTGGAACGACTGGTACAACGGCCCGAAGATGGCCCAGATGCTGGCGCTTCCGATGTTCAACGGTGTTCAGCGCTTCACGGCGTGCGCGCTGGACACCGGCGTCGCCTACCTCGCCGTCTGGCTCCTCGAATCCCCGGACGCCCTCACGACCCCCGAGTACGTGAGCACCTGGGGCTTCGACCGCTGGGCCGGTGAGATCACCGACTGGACCCGCGACCTGATCACCCCGCTGCGCGCGCCGCTCCCGCCCGTCCCGCTCGCCGAGGAGGACGGTCTCCTGCACGTCGCCTGGTTCGACGGCTCGTCGAACGTCGAGCGGGCGATGAAGGAGGCGGAGGACGCGGGCGGCGGCCCGTGGTGGTGGGGCGAGAACTCGGGCCTCGACGAGTCGTTCTCCCACATCGCCATCGCGGCGGCCGGCCCGGAGGCCGTGACCTCCCCGGCGCGGACCTTCACGGACGCGACCAGGGAGACGATCCTGCGTCCGATCAGCCGTCCCGGCCGAGCCGGGGGCGAACCGCGATGACGCTGCGGGACCAGGTCGAGCTGTTCGGGGCGTCGCTCGCCGGGGACGCCGAGGCGGAGTGGCCGCGCCTGCTGGTGCTGGACGCGCTCGGGGCCGGGCTCGCGGGCCGGGCGCACCCGGCCCCGGCGGCGCTGCGACGCCTGGCTCCCGCCCCGCCGCCGCTCTCGTCCGGCGACGCACAGCTGATCGGCGGCGGACGGTGCGACGCGGTCACGGCCGGGGCGGCCAACGCGGCGGCGGTCCACGCCCTCGACTTCGACGACACGCACCGGCCCTCGCTCGTCCACGTCTCCAGCGTCCTCGTGCCCGTCTGCCTCGCGCTGGCGGAGCGGGAGGACCTCGATCTCGGGCGGTTCCTCCGGGCCTATGCCCTCGGCCTGCGCTTCACCGCGTTCGCCCAGCGGATCGGCCCGATGCTCAACGCCGCGGGCTACCACACGACCGCGGTCCTGGGGGCGGTGGTCGCGGCCGCGGCGGGCGCGTGGGTCCTGGACGAGGACCCGCGGCGCGCCGCCGTGGCCGCGGAACTGGCCGCGACGTCCGCGATGGGCCTGACGGCGAGCTTCGGCACCGACGCCAAGCCGATCCAGGTCGGCTTCGCCGCCGCGAACGCCGCGCGGGCCGCGCTCCTGTCGGGTTCGGACGTCACCGTCCCCCGCGGTTTCACCGGCCCGGACGGGCTCGTCGCGCGGCTCCTGGGCGCGGACGCCCCGCACCTGCTGCGCTGGGGCGATCGGTGTGACGACGGGGCGGTGGGCGTCGTGCCGAAGCCGTACCCGTGCTGCTATCTCATCCATGGGGCCGTCCGCTGTGCCCTCGATCTCCGCGAGCGGATCGCCGGCGGCGACCGGATCGAGACCGCGCGGGTGACGATCGGCCCGCTGGCGGCCGACCTCGCGCTCAAGGCCCCCGTGCCGGGCGACGCGCAGACCGCGAAGTTCAGCACGGCCTACTGCGTCGCCCACGTGCTGGCGACGGGGCACCTGGGGGTCTCGGACTTCGACGACCCGCTGGGTCCCGGCGACGCCGAGACCCGGCGGATCCTCGGCGGGCTGACCACCGAGATCGACCCGTCCCTCGGGCCGGTCGCCGCGACGGTGACGGTCCGCCTCCGGTCCGGGCCGGAGCACGAGGCGTCCTTCGACCCGGCCGCCGCCACCGCCATGTCACGCGACGACCTGGTCGGCAAGTTCCGCTCGAACGCGTCCCGGACGATCACGGCCGGCCGCGCGGAGCGCCTGGAGCAGGACCTCCTGACCCGGGATCCAGCGTTCTCCGTCCGCGCGCTCGCCGAGCACCTCGCGGCCGGCTGACCCGCGCGGGGCGGTGCGGGTCAGCGCGCCACGACCTCCGCACGGCGTGCGCGGCGTGACTTGATCTCGTAGGCCAGGAGCGTCCCGCCGACGGCGGCGGCGACCCCGGCGACGACCGGCAGCGCCCCGCCCGACGTGGCGACCGCGGCGAACGCCAGGACCAGCAGCGCCACCACGACGCGGCTCAGCCAGGGGAAGCCCCACATCCGCAGCCGGAGCAGCTCCGGCGACTCGGCCTCCATGCGGCGGCGCAGCCGCAGCTGGCTGAGCGCGACGAAGACGTAGAGCAGCAGCACCAGCAGCCCGGCCGTGTTGATCAGCAGGTCGAAGGCGTCGTCGCCGGCCGCGAACGCGGCGGTCATCAGGACCAGGGCGAGCGCGGCGCCGCCGAGCAGGGCGGGCGCGGGCACCCCGGAGCCGCGCACCCGGGCCGCCGCCGCCGGGGCGTCGCCGCGCGCGGCCATCGCGCCGAGGACGCGGGACGCCGCGTACAGCGCCGCGTTCATCACCGACAGGACCGCGACCAGGACGACCCAGGTCATCAGGGTCGCCGCGCCGGGCACGCCGAGCTCGGCGATGGCGGTCGCGAACGGGCTGTCGGTGCCGTTGGACGGGACGCGGTTCCACGGCACGACCGCCAGGATGACCAGCACCGAGCCGACGTAGAAGATCAGGACCCGCCAGACGACCCGCAGGGTGGCCCGCGCGACCTCCTTGGCGGGCTCGGCCGACTCGGCCGCCGCGATCGTGACGATCTCCGCGCCGAAGTAGGAGAACAGCACGGTGACCAGGGCGGTGAGCACCGCGCCCCAGCCCTTGGGGGCGAACCCGCCGTGCTCGGTCAGTGCGGCCAGGCCGTTCCCGGCGCCGCTCGACGGCCACAGCCCGAGGGCGTACAGCGTCCCGGCGCCGAGGAACGCCACGATCACCGCGACCTTGGCCGAGGCCAGCCAGAACTCGGTCTCGCCGAACAGCCGCACCGAGACGAGGTTGGCCGCGGTGAGCGCCACCAGCAGCGCGGCCGCCACCGGCAGCACCGGCACGCTCGCCGACAGGGAGTGCAGCAGCTTGGCGCCCGCCACGCCCTCGAACGCGACCGCGACGATCGCGAACAGCCAGTAGCACCAGCCCACCAGGAACCCGGCGCGCGGGCCGAGCGCGGCGCGGGCGTAGTCGGCGAACGAGCCCGCCGAGGGCCGCGCGGCGGCCATCTCGCCGAGCATCCGCATCACCAGGATGACGATCAGGCCGCCCAGGACGTAGGCGACCAGTGCCGCCGGGCCGGTGTCGGCGATCACCTTGCCGCTGCTGACGAACAGGCCGGCGCTGATGACGCCGCCGAGCCCGATCATGGTCATGTGCCGTCGTTTGAGTCCGCGGTGGAGCGTTCCCTCGCTGTCGTGCCGGGTCATGGCGTTCGGCTCCCTGCTGTTCTCGGGGTGGGGAGGTCGGGGCCCCGGCCCAGGGCGGGCCGGGTCCCTGCGTAGCGGGGGGCGGATCGGGCGGCGGGCCGCGCACGCGGCCCGCCGCGGGGCGGTCAGTCGCCGCGGTAGACCGCGGGGCGCCGCTCGGCGAAGGACCGGACGCCTTCGAGGACGTCCTGACCGCGCAGGCAGGCCAGCAGCCCCTCGGTCTCCAGGGCGAGCACCTCCTCCAGGTCCAGTTCCCAGACCCGGTGCATGGCCTTCTTGATCATGCGGACGGGGGTCGGGGCGGCGCCGGTGACGCGTCCGGCCAGCTCCAGCGCCGCGTCGAGCAGCCCGGCGTCGGGGACCAGCCGGCTGACGAGCCCGGCGCGGTACGCCTCGGCCGCGTCGATGGTCTCGCCGGACAGCAGCAGGTCCACCGCGCGGCCGTGGCCGATCAGGCGGGGCAGCGAGTACAGCACCCCGTTGCTCGGGAACAGGCCGCGATGCACCTCCTTGAACGCGAACGAGGCGGAGTGCCCGGCGAGCCGCAGGTCACTGGCGATGGCCAGCTCCACCCCGACCCCGACCGCGATCCCGTTGACCGCCGAGATGATCACCTTGGGGTGGCCGGTGAACAGGCGCGTGAGGTCCTGGAGGGCGTTGGTCCGCTCGACCAGGTCGGCGTCGGTCCCCGCGGCCAGCTGGGCGCCGGCCTCCTTCAGGTCGGTCCCGGCCGAGAAGGCGCGGCCCCTCCCGGTGAGCACCACGGCGCCCACCGCGTCGTCGCGCGCCGCCTCGTCCAGCGCGGCGACCAGCTCGCCGTAGGTGCGCTGCCGGAAGGCGTTCAGCACCTCCGGCCGGTCGAAGGTGACCACCAGGGCCGAGCCGGCGCGGCGCACGTGCAGATCGGTGCTCATCGGGCCTCCTCCAAGGCGTCGTAGGCGCCGCCCGTCCCGGCGGGCAGCAGGTGCTTGGCGATGCGTTCGGACGGCGTCATAGGGAACGCCTCGACGAACTCCACGAACCGCGGCGCCTTGAAACCGGCCAGCCGCGCGCGGACGAAGGCGACCAGCTCGCGCGGCTCGACGGGCTCCGCGAGTTGCACGAACGCCTTGACCTCCTCGCCGAGCAGCGCGTCGGGCTCCGGCACGACGGCGGCGGCGCGGACGGCCGGATGGCCGGTCAGGACCGCCTCCACCTCGGCGGCGGCGATGTTCTCCCCGCCCCGCCGGATCATCTCCTTCAGCCGTCCGACCAGGTGGAAGTGGCCGCGCGGGTCCCGGTAGCCGAGGTCGCCCATGGGATACCAGCCGTCGCGCAGCAGCGGCTCGTCCCGGTTCCAGTACCCGGTCAGCATCGGCTCGCCGCGCACGACGATCTCGCCGACCTCGCCGTCGGCGGCGTCCGTCCCGTCCTCCCGGACGACCCTGGCCTCCTTGCCCGGCACGGGTGCTCCCATCGAGCCGGTGCCGACGCACGCGGTGTCCTCCGGCCGGACGGTCAGCACGACCCCCGCCTCGGTGCTCCCGTACGCCTCCCGCCACGGCGCGCCCCAGCGCTCCTCGATCGCGGCGTGCAGCGCGGGCGTGATCCCCGAGCACAGGACGAGCCGGACGCGGTGGTCCCGGTCCAGGTCGGGGTCGGGCGGCTGCTTGAGCAGCAGCAGCGGCATCGTTCCGAGCACGTAGAAGAACGTGACGCCGTGCTCGCGGACCGACGGCCAGAAACCCGAGGCGGAGAAACGCGGAAGGATCACCAGGGGGACGCCGGTGAGCAGGCACAGCACCGTGTTCCACTGCGGGTCCATGTAGTAGAAGGGCTGCGCGGTGAGGTCCACGTCGTCCGGCGTGACGGCGGCGACCTCGGCGGCGAGCTCGGCCAGGTGGAGCCAGTAGCGGTGAGTGAGCATGCAGCCCTTGGGGAAACCGGTCGTCCCCGAGGTGTACTGGAGGTTCAGCAGGTCGTCCCAGCCGACGCCGGGCAGGTCGCGGACGCCGGACGCGGCGGCGAGCTCCCTCCCCGCGTCGAAGGCGCCGGCGGCGGCCTCGCGCGCGGGACCCGCGTCGGCGGGGTCGAGCAGCCCGACCTCGCCGAAGCCCAGCGCCAGCAGCGCCCCGGCGGCGTCGGCCGAGCCCGCCAGGCCCAGCACCGCGCCCGAGTCCCCGACCACGTGGGCCAGGTCAGCGCTGCGGTAGCCGGGGTTCACCGGGACGATCACCGCGCCGAGCTTGGCGATCGCCAGCCAGGCGACCGGGAAGCCGACGCCGTTCCCCATCATCACCGCGACCCGGTCGCCCCGGCGGGCACCGTGCGCGGCCAGCACGTTCGCCAGCCGGTTGGTCCGGTCCTCCACCTGCGCGACCGTGGTGTCCGTACCGGCGAAGCGGAACAGGACCCGGTCGCCGTCGGTGGCGGCGCGCTCGCGCAGCAGCCCGCCGAGACCGCCCGCCACCCGCGCCGCCGTCCCTCCCGCCGCGTCCCGCGACGCGGCGCTCACGCCCGCCGCCGGGTGGCCAGGTCGAACATCGTCACCAGCTCGGCGACGCAGTCGGCCAGGTCGACGGCCTCCTCGTCGAAGACCCACTGGAGCATCACGCCGTCGATCGCGCCCTGGACCGTGGCCGCCAGCGTCCCCGGCGAGAAGCCGCGGAAGTCGCCGCTCTCCTGCCCCCGCCGCAGGATGCCCTCCAGGTGGTGGCGGCACGGGTCGTACATGTCGGCATTGAAACGGCGCTTCGCCTCCGGTGACCCGAAACTGCCCCAGATATCCACCAGTGCCACGAAGTTGGCACGGTTGGCGGCCATGAACTCGAAGCTGGCCTCGATGAAGGCGCGCAGCCGGCGCGGAGCGTCCGGCGCCCGGTCCACCCGGGCCTTGATGAACCGGTTGGTCTCGGTGAACAGCGCGTTGACGACCTGCTCGATCAGCTCGTCCTTGCCGGCGAAATGGTAGGAGATCACTCCCTTGCTGACGCCGACGTCCTGGGCGATCCGGGCCAGCGACGCCTGCGGCAGCCCGGCGCTCGCGATGGTGGCGATGGCGCCCTCCACGATCTGCCGCCGCCGCGCCTCCTCGATGAACGAGGTCTTCTTCTGGCCGTCCTGATCAATTTTTGACCGCATGGCCAGAATTCAATCCCGGTGGAGGTCAGCGAGGCAAGCCCCGCCCGCCGACCGTACGGATTCCCCCACCCCGCCCGTCCGCCGCGAGGTAGACCAGCACCGCCAGCACCCGGCGGTTCCCGGCCGCCGACGCCGTCAGCCCGAGCTTGCCGAATACCGCCGTGACGTGCTTCTCGACCGCGCTCAGCGACACGTACATCTGGTCGGCGATGCCGGAGTTGGACCATCCCTCCGCCATCAGGGCGAGCACCTCCCGCTCCCGGGGGAGCAGTGAGTCGTTCCAGCCGGAGTCGGGCATGGCGGCACCTCCTCGGTGCGGGAAACCGCAGGATTCAGGCGGACCTCTTGTCTCACTCATACCACCCGGATTGGATTCTGGCCATGCGGTCAAAAATGAGACATCGCGGCCAGATGATCATCGGCGTCCTGGCGGCCACGGCCCTCGCCGGCACCCTCACCGTCCCGGCGCACGCCCAGGCGAGGCCCGTGGACCAGCGGTTCCGCTGCCTCCTCGACGGCGTCGTCACGCCTCCCATCCCGGGGGCGATCCTCACCGTCACCGGCCCCGCCCTGACCTTCGACGGCGCCGCCGGTTCCTACGTCCTCGGCGGCCGTGCCCTGCGCACCACCGACGCCTTCCGCACGGCGAGCGTCACCAAGACGATGACCGCGGCCGTCGCCCTCCGCCTCGCCGAACGCGGCGACCTGCGCCTGGACGCCCCGATCGGCCGCTACCTGGACGCGAAACTCGTGGCGCGCATCCCCTACGGCTCGCGCATCACCGTCCGGCAGCTCCTGAACCACACCGCCGGTCTCTACGACTACGTGGAGAACGACGAGTGGTTCCAGTACGTCCTCGACCACCCGTACAAGATGTGGAAGCCCAGGGAACTGGTGGACTGGGCACTGCGCAAGGGCAAGCCCTACTTCGCGCCCACCCAGGGCTACCACTACTCCGACACCGGCTACGTCCTGGCCGGCCTCGTCATCGAGAAGGCCGCACGTGAACCGCTGCACCGCCTGTACCGCTCGATGCTCCTGCGCCCTTTGAAGATGGACCGCACCTACCTCGAATGGTGGGAGAAGCCCCGCGGCCCCCGCGCCCACAACTATCTCGGTGACCGCGACACCTACGACTACAACCCGACGTTCGACACGTTCGGCGGGGGCGGCCTGGTCTCCACGGGCACCGACCTCAACCGCTTCATGCGCGGCCTGTTCGAGGGCAAGGTGTTCAAGCGCCCGTCGACCCTCCGCACGATGCTGCAGATCACCCCGCAGAGCATCAAGGCCGGGGGACCCTACGGCCTGGGCATCAGCCGCGTGAGCGTCGGTGGCGAGACCGGCTACGGCCACAGCGGCTTCTTCGGCGCCTTCCAGGTCTACATCCCGAAGAAGCGCCTGGCGGTCACCGGCACCTTCACCCAGGCGCAGATGGTGGCCAAGGAGAAGGAGAACCAGTTCATCGAGAACGCCCTCCTGGCCGCCCTCCGCAAGGCCACCCCGGCCCCCTGCGATCGCCGGTCCTGAGGATCCGGCACCTCACCGGCGGGGACGCACCAGCCCGACCGGGCCGGAGCGTCCCCGCCGCGCGTCCATCCGCCTTATATGGCATTCCACATCAAATCCCTTAAAGCGGGCATTTTGCGCAGGGGTGACGACATATCGCCTGTGTCGTTTGACGGGAATGATGGTTTCTGGTGGGCACGAGTCGGGCATGCGTGCATTGCGGGGCCGAGTGATGCGATGACCCTCTTGTGTGGACGCCGGCAGGTCGGTCGATGTGCCGTCCGTGAAGCGGGTGGGTGCTGCACGCCATGACGAATACACCGGAGAACGGCGATGGGTCCGACGAGCCGGCAGAGCAGGGGACGCCGCACAGGCCCATGAGAGGCATGATCCCGACGCCCAAGTCGGAAATCGACAGGGCAAAACCATACATCCCTGACATCGGCGAGAAGGATGACGAGGAAGCCGATGACGAGGAACCCGATTCGCCACCGGAGACGGACGGCGAAAGGGACGAGTGACTCAGCTTTCAGGCAAGGAGAAGTCTTATGGCCAACCAAACACTGAAGCGCGGCGCGCTCCCGTCGCCACGGAGCACCCTCGCGGCCGCGGTGCCCCATGGCGCCCGCATCGGAGCGCCCACGAACTTCCTCATGTATCCCCAGAAGATCTCGTGGTGGGGCAACTACGACAAGGGCGACTGTGTCAGCGCCGAAGAGGCGTTCGCGAAGGCCTGCAACGATCCGGAGATCTTCATCTCGGACGACGAGGTGATCAGGTGGGCGACGGCGCACGGTGTCCTGAACGGCGCCACCCTCGTCCAGGTCCTGGACTTCATGCAGGACGACGGATTCGTCGGGCCCGGCGTGCTCTATAACGACGGCCCCTACTACACCGTTGACTGGACGAAACCCCAAGTCCTGCAGAGCGCCATCTCCACCGGCCCCGTCAAGATCGGCATCGCGGCGGATCAGATCGAGGTCGCCTACCGGACCACGGGCGGCGCGACGGGCTGGTTCGCCACGGACTTCCACGATGACCCGAACCTCGACCACTGCGTCTCGCTGTGCGGCTACGGCACCATCTCCTGGCTGGCGGAACAGTTCAAGGTCGACGTTCCCCCGCACATCGACGGGACGAAGCCGGGCTACGCCATGTTCACCTGGGACTCGATCGGGATCATCGACGTGCCGTCCTTGATCGCCATCACCGGCGAGGCCTGGCTCCGCCAGCCCACCACCGTGATCAAGTCCACCACCACCTGAACCGGCCGGTCGTGGCGGACGCCGGGCGGGCCGTGGTGCGGTCCGCCCGGCGTCGTGGTCGCTCAGGTCAGCGGGTTCCGAGGAGGATGGACGGCGGCACCCGCGTCGCCACCGGCGGCAGCTTCGTGCCGTTCCCGGCGGCGTTCGCTTGGGTCGCCATCGCGCTCGCGTCCGCTACTCCCTTGGTCGCGGGCGGGGGGCCGGGGTTGGGTTCGAAGGGTTGGACGTCGCCGACGCAGACCTTGCCGGCGGGCGGCAGTGTCCCGGCGACGAGGTAGGCGTCGACCGCTTCCGTCACGCACTTGGAGGTGCCGTAGGCGGTGTGGCCCCAGCTGTTGCTGGACAGCAGGCGGCTGTTGGGCAGGAGCTTGCTGGAGGAGACCGCCTCGTTGTAGTTCGTGGCCGGGTCGTAGTAGTTCCCCACGAACAGGACCGGAACGCTCGTCCGGCGGTTGAAGGGGCCGGTGTAGGCGTCCTCGTCGCGGACCGTCCAGGCGTCACCGGCGCACTGGACGCTCGTCCATCCCCACGCGCGCCCGAAGTAGGGTGCGCGCTTGTCGGCGGCCGCCGTCAGCGCGGGCCAGCTTCCCGCCTTCTTCGGGTGCAGGCCGTCGGTGCAGATGACACTGCTCTGCGCATCTTGCTCGTTGTTGTACGGAAAGTCCTTAGCCAGGACCTTCGCCGCGGCTTCCTTCTGCCGCTTGACCTCGGTGCGGCGCTCGGCGATGCGGGCGGCGAGGGCCTTGCGCGCCGCGGCCGCCTGCGCCGCCGTCGACTTGGGCGAGGTCGCCTTCCAGAGGGTGGAGGCGATCCCGTCGACGATCGCGAAGCCGTCGGGGTAGTACAGCGCGCCGAGCACACCGCCGATGAAGTCGGCGTAGGTGACCTTCTCGCCCTCGACGTCGGCGGGCTTGGCCTTCAGCCGCTTGGCGAGGACGTCGAAGTTCTTGACGGGATCTCCGTATCCCGCGAACTCGCACTTCGGCTTGCCCGCCTTGGCGCAGCGCGCGAGGATCTCCCGCAGCGCCTTGGAGGCCCCGTCGGCGGACCGCATCCGGTCGTCCAGGATCTGGCTCGCGGTCTTTCGGGTGCCGGCCCAGGAGACGGGGTCGATGACACCGTCCGCGGCCACGGCGCGCAGCCGGTCGGGGAACATGTTCGCGTAGTACTGGCCGAGCGCGGTCCCGTAACTGAAGCCGACGTAGGTCAGTTTCTTGTCGCCGACCGCGCGGCGCAGGACGTCCATGTCACGCGCCGCCTCGGCGGTGGACATCGCGCCCGCCAGCTTCTTACCGCTCGTCGAGCAGCCCTTACCGAGGGCCTTGGCCGACTTGATGTAGGCGGCCTCCTGCTTGGAGCCGACCGGGAAGGCCACGTTCATTCCCGCCATCGCGAGAGTCTGGTCCTTCGTCGACTTGAAGCACTTCACATTGGCGCTGAACCCGATGCCGCGAGGGTCGAAGCCGACGACGTCGAAGCGGTCGAGGACGTCCGGGCCGAAGATCTCGCGTGCCTGGTAGGCCAGCGCCGTGCCCTGGCCGCCGGGCCCGCCCGGGTTGACGAACAGGCTCCCGATCCGCTGCTTGGCCTTCCGCGCCTTCACCCGGAGAACGGCGACCTCGGTCGTCGGGCCCTTCGGGTCGTCGTAGTCCAAGGGCAGCCGTACGGTCGCGCATTCGGCGTAGTCATAGCACTTGTACCAGCCGAGCTTCGGGACGGGCACCCGGTCGACCCGGTTCTTCTCGACCGCGCTCGTCGTGTCGCCGGTCCGGACGCCGGCGCCGCCCGGATCGGCCAGGGCGGCGCCGGCGAACGCGGGCACGAGCAGCGCACCGGCCACGCCGGCCGCGAGCATCCTGTGTCTGAGGGGCATGTGGTTCCCTTCGGGGGATCGATGCCTATCCCGCGCGAGGCGCGGATCGGTGCACCGATTCTCATGCGCACCACCCCGTCCCGTGATCCACCGTCTGGTCCCACATTCATCTCAGGAGATCATTCGGAAGGTGGATTGACGCGCCCACGGTCGGCACGACAAACGATGGCGATACAATGGCGCCCGCCTCGTCCCTTTCGGCATGCCCGGCCGCGGTCACCGCCCGCATTCCCGTCGTTGCCATTTGCGCAACGGAACTGTCATCGTCGAGGTGGCAGGCGCTGAACTCGAACCCGATGACGAGACCGCCCCGCCGTTGCTTCGCTTGAGATATTTCGCCTGGTCGAAGCCGGTTCCGCGCGTTCGGGACGGCGAACGCCGGGCGGGCCCCGTCGCGGCCCGCCCGGCGTCATGGTCGCTCAGTTCACCGCGTCCCGAGGAGGATGGAGGGCGGTACGCGCGTCGCCACCGGCGGGAGCTTGGTGCCATTCCCGGTGGCGTTGGCTTGGTTCGCCATCGCGCTCGCGTCCGCAGGTCCCTTGGTCGTGGGAGCCGGTCTGGGGTGCGGCTCGAAGGGCTGGGTGTCGCCGACGCAGACCTTGCCGGCGGGCGGCAGTGTCCCGGCGACGAGGTAGGCGTCGACCGCTTCCGTCACGCACTTGGAGGTGCCGTAGGCGGTGTGGCCCCAGCTGTTGCTGGACAGCAGGCGGCTGTTGGGCAGCAGTTTGCTGGAGGAGACCGCCTCGTTGTAGTTGGTGGCCGGGTCGTAGTAGTTCCCCACGAACAGGACGGGAGCGCTGGTCCGGCGGTTGAAGGGGCCGGTGTAGGCGTCCTCGTCGCGGACCGTCCAGGCGTCACCGGCGCACTGGACGCTCGTCCATCCCCACGCGCGCCCGAAGTAGGGTGCGCGCTTGTCGGCGGCCGCCGTCGCCGCAGGCCAGCTTCCCGCCTTCTTCGGGTGCAGGCCGTCGGTGCAGGTGACACCGCTGAACGCGTCTAGGCCGTTGTCGTAGGGGAAGTCGTAGGCCAGGACTTTCTCCGCGGCTTCCTTCTGCCGCTTGACCTCGGCCCGCCGCTCGGCGATGCGGGTGGCGAGGGCCCGGCGTGCAGCGCCCGCCTGCGCCGCCGTCGACGTGGGTGAGGTCTCCCTCCAGAGTTCGGAGGAGAACTCGTCGATGAACGTGTAGCCGCCCGGGGCGTACAGCCAGGTCTGCACGGCGCTGATGAAGTCGGAGTAGAAGACCCTCGCGCCTTCGGCGCCGGCGGGCTTGGCCTTCAGTCGCTTGGCGAGGACGTCGAAGTTCTTGACGGGGTCTCCGTATCCCGCGAACTCGCATTTCGGCTTGCCCGCCTTGGCGCACCGGACGAGGAGTTCGTGCAGCGCCTTGGCCGTGCCGTCGGCGGTCCGCAGCCGATCGTCGAGAATCCGCCCCGCGGTCGCGGGAGTGCCGGTCCAGGAGACGGGGTTGACGACGCCGTCCGCGGCCACGGCGCGCAGCCGGTCGGGGAACATGTTCGCGTAGTACTGGCCGAGCACCGTGCCATAGCTGAAGCCGAGATAGGTCAGTTTCTTGTCGCCGACCGCGCGGCGCAGGACGTCCATGTCGCGCGCCGCCTCGGCGGTGGACATCGCGCCCGCCAGCGTCTTCCCGCTCGTCGAGCAGCCCTTACCGAGCGCCCTCGACGACGCGATGAAAGCCGACTCCTGCTTCCCGCCGACCGGGAACGCCACGCCACTTCCCTGCAGCGCGAGTGTCTGGTCCCTCGTGGACTTGAAGCACTTCACATTGACGCTGAACCCGATGCCGCGCGGGTCGAAGCCGATGACGTCGAAGCGGTCGAGGACGTCAGGGCTGAGGAAGGAGGGCGCCTGGTAGGCCATCGCGGTCCCCTGGCCGCCGGGCCCGCCGGGATTGACGAACAGGCTCCCGATGCGCTGCTCGGCCTTCCGCGCCTTCATCCTCAGAACGGCGACCTCGGTCGTCGGGCCCTTCGGGTCGTCGTAGTCCAGGGGCAGCCGGACGGTCGCGCATTCGGCCCTGTCGTAGCACTCGTACCAGTGGAGCTTCGGTGCCGGCACGCGGTCGACCCGGTTCTTCTCCGCCGCGCTCGTCGTGTCGCCGGCCCGGACGCCGGCGCCGCCCGGATCGGCCAGGGCGGCGCCGGCGAACGCGGGCACGAGCAGCGCACCGGCCACGCCGGCCGCGAGCATGCTGTATCTGAGGGGCATGGGTTTCCTTTGGGGGGATCGATGCCTTTCCCGCGCGAGGCGCGGATCGGTGCGCCGATTCTCGTGCGCCCCGGGCCGCACCGTGATCGACTTACCGGCCACACATCCGCCTCAGAGATCATTCTGGAGGCTGATTGACGGTCGCTCCGGTGAGTGACGAACCCGCGAACCGGGTGGCCGTTGACCGATCCGGCTCATTGGCGGCCGCTCTCTTCTCGCGGCCTGGCGCCGACGTTCGTCCCGCCTTAGCCTGGTGCGCCGGTGTCCAACGGGGGTGACGGGCGATGGGCGAGTGGCGGATCGAGGGATTCCGCGAAGTCCGCGAACTCGGCTCGGGTGCCCAGGGACGGGTCGTCCTGGCGCGCCGTGAGAAGACCGGTACCCCGGTGGCGATCAAGTATCTGCTCGATCGCGCGGAGGACGAGAAGACGCGCCTGCGTGATGAGGCGGTGATGCTGGGCCGTGTCGATGCCCCGCACGTGGCCCGGCTCTACAGTTTCGTGGAGAGCGAGCACGGCGTGGCGATCGTGATGGAGGCGGTCGACGGCGTCTCGCTGAAGCGCATTCTGGCCGAACACGGCGTGCTCGCACCCGAGGCAGCTCTCATTGTTCTCAAGGGCTCGCTGCTCGGGCTGGCCGCCGCGCACGGCGCCGGTGTCATCCACCGTGACTACAAACCCGCGAACATCGTCGTCCAGGCGGACGGGCTCAGTAAACTCATCGACTTCGGAGTGGCGACTCCGGTGGGGCGGCGGTCCCGCTCCGGCACACCCTTTTACATGGCGCCCGAGCAATGGCGCGGAGAACCGGCGACCCCCGCCACCGATGTGTACGCCGCCACCTGCGTGTTCTTCGAGTGCGTCACCGGCCGCCGCCCTTTCGGGGAGACCGCCGCGCCGGCGCTCATGGCACAGCACCTCACCGCTCCCATTCCGCTCAAGGACGTGCCCGAGGCACTGCACCCTCTCCTCGTACGAGGAATGGCCAAAAGCGCCGGCCACCGTCCGCCGAGCGCCCAGGACCTGGTGACCGAGCTGGAAAGCATCGCGGCGGCGGCTTACGGCACGGACTGGGAGCAACGCGGCGTCCGCGCGCTGGCGGGCGCGGCCGTCGCACTCGCGGCGCTCTTCCCGCTGGTCGCCGCCGGGATCTCCGGAACGACCGCGATCGGTGTGACGAGCGTCCTGGGGACCAAGCTCACCGCGGCCGCCGTGGGCGCCGCCGTGGCCGTCACCGTGGGCGGCGCCTACGTCGCCGCCGGCCGGGACAAGGCGCCCGAGCGCACCGCCGCATCGGTGACGCTCAGGGTCGCCTCCCTGACCCAGAGGACCCGCGTGACGGAGGCGACCGCCCAGTACGTCATCGTGGACGGTATCCGCGACCCCGCCGTCGCAGCCGAGATCAACACTGTTCTCAAGGGCACCGCCGACGGTCTGGTCCGCCGATGGGCGGACGAGCGCTCGAAGTTCGGCCTGCTCCGCGACGAGACACCGTGGCGGGCGAGCGCGACCGTGACCTTCGGCGCACGGGGCCCCAGGCTCCTGTCCGTCTATGACACGCTGGGCAGCCCGCAGACGACCAGCGGCTACATCAGCGGCCTGACCGTCTCGGTGGACCTGGCCGACGGCCGGCGCCTCGGTCCCCGGGACCTGTTGTCGTCCTCCGCGTTCACCGCGGCCGGGCTCCGCCGTCTCGCCCGGGAGATCACGCGAGGCGACCCCGACGGGCGGATCCCCGACGGCTCCATCTGCTACAACGGCCCGCCCCTCGCGGCCACGGACCTGACCCGCGGATGGCTCGGGCTGCTGCCGACCGCCCAGGGAATGACGTTCATCCTCACCGAGGCTCTCGAAATGGGCTGCGTCGGAGCCGACCGGGGGAAGGAGTACAAGGTGCCCTACTCGCGTCTACGGCCGTTCGTGCGACCGGAAATCATCGAACGCGCCACGGCCACCCGCCCTTGACGCCGGAACGCGGCCACCCGCCGAGACGGTGCCCGCCGGTTCCGCCAGACCGGGGCGGAGCCGCGGACACCGCGGCTCCGCCCCGGTCTGAAGGCCGAACACGTCGACGGACCGGTGACCTTTTCCCCGGTCAGCGCTGGATGGCGGCGAGGACGTCGTTGGCGATGGCCTCGTCGATCCTGCCGTCGGGCGCGCCACCGACGCCGATGCCCGCGACGGGGAAGCCCTTGTAGAAGACGGGGACGCCGCCGGGCAGCACGAGCGTGCCCGGGATCTGCTTGATCGTTTCGTTTCCGGCCAGGGCGCTGGTGGGCTGGCCGAATGCCACGGCGGTGTAGGCCTTGCGCCTGGCGGACTCGAAGGTCTGCGGGCCCGACTTGCGGAGGCGGACCACGAGCCGGATGGTGCCGGCACGTTCCATGATGACCAGCGTGACGCGCTGGTTCCCGTGCCGCCGCGCCGAGCGCACGAACGCCTTGGTCGCCCGGACGAGCGCGCTGTTGGTCAGGACCCGTTCCGGTGCCGTGGCCTTGCCGTGCCCCTTGCCGTGCCCACCGTCCCCGCCGCGGACGGTGATGACGGCGGACGGCGCCGCGGCGGACGCCGTCCCCGCGACCCCGCAGGTGCCGGCCGCGACGGCGCCCACCACGAGGGCGCCGCCGATGACATGCCTGATCGACATGGTTCTCCCCGAATCTCCGACATGCGATTACATAGAGTAATCGTTCAGATATGCACGGTAATGGAATCGGGATCTGGGGACAACCTGCCGGGCGCAGCGCGCCGAGCAACTCTCGGAAAACGAATCACCATGGGTTCCACAAGGCGGCGTGGCCCCGGCTAGTACCGTCCCAGGCCGAGGGCGGTGCCGTCTCCGTTGGTGACGACGGAGACGTGCGCGGTGCCGTCCGAAGCGAGCGCGGCCTGGCCGTGGCCGACGGCGAGGCCGTACTCGATCGCCGTGGCGAACGCGAGGAGGGCGGGAAACAGTGCGCCCACTGCCAGCACCCGCACCCTGCGCTGCCTGGGGCCGCGTTCAGATCGGCGATCGCCGGTCAGCGTGCTCGCCGTGGTCGTCACGGGAAAGCGCATCTTCATCGGGACTCTCCTCTTTCCGACGTGAGAACCGTCCACAACTAGATAGGCGCGGGGGTTACACCCCACGTCCACAGGGAGCGCTGAACGCGCGTCGGCCCCAGCGTCTGCTGGGGCCGAGCGGGGACGGTCGGGGCCGAGATCAGGCGGTTCCCGCCGCGGCGGCGCCGCCCCGGTGGGTGAGCTTGGGCAGAACCTCGGCGGCGGGGGCGGTGCGGCGCAGGTGCCGCAGGCCCAGGGCCGACAGGATGAGCATGATGGCGGCGCCGGCGAAGGCGGTGTAGGCGGCGATGAGGGCGATGCGGCCCATCTCCCAGAAGGCGTAGGCGTTCAGGAGCATGCCGCGCAGCGTGGTGCCCTTGAAGACGGTGTTGACCTGCGCGGCCAGCGCCGCGTTGTTCGGCTCGGCCATGGCCTTGGCCGACAGTTGCGAGTAGGTCTGGCCGCCGCTCATCTCCTTGAGGTGGACGGCGATGTAGTGGTCGGCGTACGCCTTGGCCTGCGGGCCGGTGGTGAGCTGCTGCCCCGCGTACTGGTCGAGGTGGGGGCCGACCTCCTTGGAGGCCAGCTCGGGGCTGCCCTTGGCCGGGAAGTAGATCTTCTGTGCGGCCAGCTGGTCGCGGACGCTGTCGGTGGCGAACTGGTGTCCCCACATCGCCAGCGCGCCGGCCACGATCAGGACCACGGCGACGACGAGTCCGGCGCCGGCCAACAGGGCATCGAAAGTACGGCGGTTCACAGGGTGCCTCCCCAGGCGAGGAACCGGCCCTGGGGCCGGCGGTGATCTCCGGTGGCTGTCGCTCATTACTCTCGCCCGTGGGGGACGCCCGGGCGAAGGGACGATCGGCCTCCCCGAAGTCCCTTCCCGGCGGGACCTTCGGCCCACGAGTCCGTCACGCGAAGCGCCGGCGCCTTCTCCGCCGTCACGCGGTCATGGTGTTCGCGCCCTGCGGCCTTCCAGCGCCAAGAAGCCCGCGAGGACCACGACGGCGGCGGATTCGAGGCCGAGTGCGAGCCAGACGGTGGCCCGGTAGCCGTACTCGTGGAAGCCGAACAGCGTCGCCTGCTCGCTGATGATCAGGCCGATGATCGTGCCGAGCAGGAACCCGATCCCGCCGAGCGCGACGAAGGCGTGCGGCGCCCGGCCTACGAGCGGCAGCGACCGGACGAGCCGCAGCGACCCGAGCGGCGCGGCCAGGGCGAGCCCCAGCGCGACCGAACCGGCGAAGTTGGCCAGGAAGAGATTTCCGATGACCGGGATGACGCGGTAGTGGTCGGCGAAGTACTCGTACAGGTGGACGGCGCCGACGCCGAACAACAGCAGCGCGGCCAGGTAGCGCAGAAGGGCCGCCGGAAGCGGCGCCGAAACGCTCGCGGTGAGGTCGGGGCTAGAAGCCGCCATGTGCGCTCCCGGTGGCCTGGATCTGTCCCTGAGTGGTGATGGCGAACCACGGCGCGCCGAACTGGGTGATGCCCTGGCCCTTGGCGTCGCCGGGGCCGGTGTCGCCCTGGTAGTAGTACAGCGGGTGCCCGGCGTAGACGATCTGGGGAGGCCCGTCCGAGCGGCCGATCGTGATCATCATGCCCGGCCGGGCTCCGCCGGCCGCCGTCGGCCGTCCCTGCGTGGTGACCGGGGGCCAGAGGCTCGCGCACGCGCCGAAGCAGGTGGAGAGGTTCGGTGGGTCGGCGGCGAACAGGTACAGCGTGCGCCCGTGGTCGTCGACCAGGACGCGGCCGAGTCCCGCCGGAGCGGCCGAGGTGATCTGCTGGCGACCGGGGCTCTGCGAGTTCGTCGCGAGCGCGCAGCCGGAGGCCAGCAGAACCGCCGCCGCGACCGCGCACCACCGCCGCGGGGACGGGACGATCCGCGCGATGTCAGGAGCCACTCTTTTCGACCTTCTTACCGGCCGGGGACACCACGTACCACTCGGCGCCGAACTGGTTGAGCGCTTGGCCCTTGGCACTGCCCTTGACGTTGCCGTCGGGCGCGTAGTTGTAGAGCGGGTGCCCGCCGTAGGTGACCTGGGTGGTTCCGTCGTTCCTCTTGGTGGTGCCGAGCATCGACGCCTTCGCGCCGGTGCCCGCCTGCGGTTTGCCCGAGGAGATGACCGGTGGCCACACGCCCGCGCAGGCTCCGAAGCACGAGGACGTGCCGCCCGTGTCCTTCTCGAACAGGTAGACCGTGCGGCCCTGAGCGTCCACCAGCACCTGGCCCAGGTTCCCGACCGTCGCCGTGGCGATCGTCGAGCCCGCGCCGGCAGGGGCACTGGGGCTGGGACTGGGGCTGGGACTGGACGTGCCGTACCCGCCGCCGCCGGTGTTGGCCGCGCTGGTGGGCGCGCTGGTAGGCGTGCTGGTAGGCCCGCTGGACCCGTTGTCGGACCCGCCGCACGAGGCGGCCGCCATCGCCAGCGCCGCCAAGGGGACCGCCACCCGCAGCCGACGGGTCCGCCTCGGCGGGGACGCCGGGGCATGCGCGTCCATCATGTTCTCCAGGTTCGTCCGCGTCATCGTGGAAAGCCCTCCCCACGGAGAGATCGGTACGGCTTGCCCTAGCCCGTCCTCGCTGGGCGGCCCGTACCCGGGGAATCGGCGGACGAACGGACTTGCCAGGACGCTGACCGGGACTTTCTCAGACCTTGCTCACAACTCGAAGACGGATGACCAACCCGGCCGCGACGGGCCGCACCGGCGAGAACCCTGTCCGGTCGGGGTCGGTCAGCCGTCGCGGGACAGGACGGCGCGGGCGACGGCGTCGCGTTCGGCCGCCTCGTGTTCGGCGGCCTCCTGCTCCGCGGCGGCGCGGCGGTCGTAGGCGGCGCGGGCCGCGGCGATGGAGTTCTGGTGTTCCTCGGTCCAGACGACCAGGGCGCGGATCGTGCTGTGCAGGGTCGAGCCCATCGGCGTCAGCGCGTAGTCCACGCGCGGTGGGACGGTCGGGTGCACCGTCCGGCTCACCAGCCCGTCGCGCTCCAGATGCCGCAGGGTGCGGGTCAGCATGCGCTGGCTGACCCCGTCGATCGCGCGGCGCAGTTCGGTGAAGCGCAGGCTGTGCCTGTCCAGCAGCGCGATCACCAGCAGCGACCACTTGTCGGCGATGCGGTCGAGGATCTGCCGTACCTCGCAGTCGGCGCGCTGGTCCCACTGGACAACGTCGTCGTCGACGCCGGTATCACAGCAGTAACCGAGGGACTCGAAAGTGCCGTCTTCCATGGTCACCGATAGTGCCCGACGATGCTGTCGGTTACAAGAGGGAACCGGCGGGCCTACGGGGAACCGCCCCGGGCGACCGGTTCCCGCGACGAGAGGGAGCCGGGTACCGATGTCCAATTCCGTCACTGGAGCCGCCGACGGGGCGGCCCGCCCGGGGCGTGCCTGGGGTGTGCTGCTGGTGCTGTGCGGCGCGATCTTCCTGGAGGGGATCGACGTGGCGATGGTGAACGTGGCGCTGCCGTCGATCCGCGCCGATCTGGGCCTGTCCACCGGGATGCTCAGCGGGGTCGTCAGCGCCTACGTGCTGGGCTACGGCGGGTTCATGCTGCTGGGCGGACGCGCCGGCGATCTGCTGGGCCACCGCCGGATGTTCGTGCTGTGGCTGGCGGTCTTCCTGGTC
Source organism: Actinomadura roseirufa (assembly GCF_900659635.1). Taxonomy (GTDB): domain Bacteria; phylum Actinomycetota; class Actinomycetes; order Streptosporangiales; family Streptosporangiaceae; genus Spirillospora; species Spirillospora roseirufa. Next base: position 35,771 of record NZ_CAACVB010000016.1, read on the forward strand.
TTCTCCGGGCTCGGCGGGTTCGCCACCGAGGGCTGGGTGCTGCTGCTCGCCCGGTTCGCCACGGGGGCCGCGGCCGCGTTCATGGCCCCCGCCGGGCTGGCGCTGGTCACCTCCGGCTTTCCGGAGGGGCCCGCGCGCACCAAGGCGCTCGGCGTGTACGCCGGGACGGCGGCGGGCGGGTTCTCCCTCGGCGTGGTCGCGGGCGGCGTGCTCGTCTCGTTCGGCTGGCGATGGGTGTTCTTCGCACCGGTGATCCTGTCGGCGCTGATCCTGGTGACGGCCCTGGCCCTCGTCCGCGACGCTCCCCGCGAGCGCCTCTCGGGCGGCTTCGACCTGGCCGGGGCGTTCACCGGGACCGGCGCGATGCTGCTGCTGGTGTACGGGGTGGTCCGGCTGGAGCACGCCGGAGACCGTCCCGGCCTGACCGCCGGGGTGTTCGCCGCGGGCCTGGCGCTGCTGGGACTGTTCACCGCCGTCGAGCGGCGGTCGTCGTCCCCGCTGCTGCGGCTGGGCATCCTGCGGACGGCGCCGCTGGTGCGCGTGAACGTGGCCGCGCTGCTCTTCCTGGCCGCTTTCGCGGGCTTCCAGTTCCTGGCCACTCTGTACCTCCAGGAGCTGCGCGGCTGGAGCACGATGCAGACCGGCCTGGCCATGGTGGTCCTCGGCATCGACACCGTCCTGGCGCCCGTCCTGACACCTCGCCTGGTGGAGCGTTTCGGTAACACTCGCGTGCTGTTCGGCGGCATCTTGCTCGCCGTGGTCGCGTACGCGCTGTTCCTCCCCGTCGGCCTGGACTGGACCTACGTCACCATGCTCCCGACGCTGCTCCTGCTCGGGCTGGCCTTCTCCCTGGCGTACGGGCCGCTGACCATGGCCGCCACCGAAGGCGTCGCCGATGACGAGCACGGCCTGGCGGGCGGCCTGCTCTACACGTCCATCCAGTTCGGCACGGCGCTCGGGCTGTCGGCCGTCACCGCCGTCAGCGTCGCCTCCGGGTCGGGCCTGGACGCCCTGCGCACCGCGCTGATCGTCCCCGTCGCGGCGGCGGCGCTCGCCGCGATCGTCGTCGCGTTCGGTCTCCGCTCCCGCGCCGAACCGGCCGACACGCCACCGAACGGGACCAAGCCGGCCGAGCCCAGCACGATCGTGGCCTGAGAAGGGAAGGGCACGACCAGTGGCCCATGAACGATGACGCCCCCGGCGCACCGGCCGGGGGCGTCGTGCCTCTGGGGGAGCGGTCACATGGGCAGGTCGTCCGCGGGTGCGGCGCGTCCGGCGGCATCGGCTACGGCCGGGGCGAGGAGTTCAACGTCGCGAGGATGCGCGTGAGGGCAGCCAGGTCGTCGGTGCCGAGGGCGGTGAGCGCCGGGGGCGGGTCGGTGAGGATCCGCCGGGCCGTATCGGCCACCCGCAGTCCGGCTTCGGTGAGATGGACGAGCTTGCGGCGGTTGTCATCGGGGTGCGGATCCCGCCGGACGAGGCCGCGTCGCTGGAACTGGTTCACGGCGATGGTGGCGGCCGAGGGATCGACGTCGGCGGTCTCCGCGATCTCGCGCAGTGTCATCGGGCCGTGGGTGAGCCGGATCAGGACCCCCGCCCTTTTCGGGCCGAGGTCCAGTTCGGCCCGCAGGGAACGATGGCGTTCCTCGCTGGTGACGAAGGTCTGCATTTCCGCCCAGGCCCGTGTCGCCAGCGCCGGGGCCCCGTCGTCGGCGGTGGTCCTGCCGTGGCCCGCTGGATCGGGGTTCATCGGGTCGCCTCCATGGTGTGCGTGTTCTGCCGCCGGCCGCCGCGTCCTGCCTGTGCTCGGGCCCAGCGCCCGGTCGAGATCAGGCCGATCAGCACGGTCGCGATGCCGCAACCGGTCAGAACGACCCAGGCGATACGGCTTGAGGCGATGAACCCGGCCGAGCCGCCCGCGACGATCGAACCGCACACCGCCACGCCGATCGCGGCTCCGGTCTGACGGCATGTCGAGGCGACCGCTCCGGCGACCCCGGCCTGGTCGCGTGGCAATCCTGCCAGCGCGGTGGTGGTCATCGGGGTGCCGACCAGCCCGAAACCGGCACCGAACAGCAGATAGGCGAGCACGAGGTACCAGGCCCCGGTCTCGCGCCCGGTCCCGGCGAGCAGGCCGGTTCCCGCCGTCAGCAGCAGCCCGGCCAGGACGAGCGCGGGCCTGGGGCCCCGGGCTGCCACGACGCGTCCCGAGATCATCGCGCACGCCGCCGTCGCGGCGGCCATCGGGAGGGTGAGCAGCCCCGCGTGCAGCGCGCTGTAGCCTCGGACGTCCTGTAGGTAGAGGGTGTTGAGGAACAGGAACCCGCCCAGCGTCATCAAGGCGGCCAGCGCGATGATCGCCGCCCCCGCGAACGCCGGGCTACGGAAGAGCCGGACGTCCACCAGCGGCTCGGCGCGCCGGGACTCGGTCACGACCAGCCCGGACACCGAGACGGCGGCCACGGCGAACAGCGTGATGACGAACGGTGAGCTCCAGCCGTGCCGGGGCCCTTCGATGACGGCGGCGGTGAGCGGGCCGAGGAAGGTGACGACGAGCAGCTGGCCGAGGGGATCGAACCGCCTGCCGCGCGCCGCCTTGGACTCGGGGACGAACCTTCGGGTCAGGTAGACGGCCAGGACGCCGAGCGGCACGTTGACCCAGAAGATCGACCGCCACCCCAGGCCGCTGACCAGCAGGCCGCCGAGCACCGGGCCGCCGGCCCCGCTCAGGCCCGCCACCGCTCCCCACGCGCCCACCGCGCGAGCGCGCTCCCCGGGGCTGGCGAAGGTGGTGGCGATGATCGACATCGCGACGGGGTTCAGCATCGCGCCGCCTACCGCCTGGAGCGCGCGGGAGGCGACGAGGGCCTCCAGGGAGGGCGCGAGGCCGCACAGTAGTGAACCGAGCGAGAACAACCCCAGCCCGACCTGGAACATCCGGCGCCGGCCGAACCGGTCGGCCACCGAACCCGCGAACAGCAGCAGGCACGCGATGACCAGCGTGTAGGCGTCGACCACCCATTGCAGGCCGCTGACCGGCGCGTGCAGTGCCCGCTGGATCGAGGGCAGCGCCACATTGGCGATCGTCGTGTCCAGCCCCGCCACGACCACGCTCAGGCAGCAGGTCACCAGCACGACGGTCCGCCCGCGCGGCGACAACGAGTGCGGCGACGGCGTGTGCGGAGACTCGGCGGAAGGACTCATGACCATGGTTATGCCACAATTGTTGTGCCACAACAATCTTTTTGGGAGGTCCCGCCGCCCGCTCCGCGCACGAACGTGATCGCGCTGATGGGCGCCACCCTTCTCGCCTGGCCGGATCTGCCGCGCGCTCGTATCGCACCGGCCGATGCAAACGGGTGACGTGATGCTCGACCGCGACACCGAGCGGCGGGCCGCGGACCTGAGCGCTCGTCATCGAGAGAGGGCAGCGCGACGGCGACATCGGTTCCGGCCGCGATGCCGCCGAGCTCGCCAGGTTCGTCAACGCCGTGATCGCCGGGACCCGGGTGGCCGCCCAGGGCGGCGACGCTGATCGGCGGGCAGCTCGGCTGGCGCGCCGCCTTCTGGGCCGTCGGCGTCCTGACCGTCATCGCCTCCTTCATCACCCTCGGGGTGATCATCGGTTCCTCGGTCGGCGGGCTGGTCATCGACGGCTTCGGACCGCGGGCTCCGCTCTGGCCGGGCGTCGGCCTGGCCGCACTCGGGGTGGTGACCGTCCTGCCACCACGCGCGAACCCCGTGCGCGGGCCCGACCGCGCACCGGACGGTTCACTCGTCCCGGAGGACTTCCTCCGAGAGCCGCTTCAAGCGCTCCAGCTGGTCCCAGTGGTGGGCGATGCGCTCCCCGCCGAGCGCCGTCAGGGCGACGTTCGTGTTCGGCTTCTTGCGGATGAACCTCTTCTCGATCTCCACCAGCCCGGCCTCCTCCAGCTTGGCGAGATGACTGGACAGGTTCCCCTTGGTCAGACCCGTCGCCCGCTGCAGGAAGACGAAGTCGGCGGAGGCCACCGAGGACAGCACCGTCAGGATCGCCAGCCGTCCCGGCTCGTGGATCAGCCGGTCGAGGAACGGCGCGGACTCAGCCATCGCACAGGTCCGCCTCGTCCATGCCGGCGGCCGGCCCGAACCGGCGCCTCAGGGCGAGGTGGTCGAAGACCCCGGTCACCATCGTCGCCACCCCCATGGTCACGATACCCGCGTTGATCTTCACGTCGGGGTCCACGCCGCCCCAGAGCGGCAGGAGGGCGGCGGTCAGGACGAAGCCCCAGATGACCAGCTGGTGCGTCCTGAACTCACGGCCCACGGCGTAGTTCCCCAGGACGAGCAGCGCGAACGCGGCCGCGGTGCCGTCGATCGGAAGATCGAGCGACCAGTCGCCCTGCACGCCCGCGACCACGAGAACGCTGCTGACCACGGCGGTGATGGAAAGCCTCACCTGCGTCCGCCGGGACGGGCTCACCCGCCCGTAGTGCTCGTTGTAGTAGCGGGCGAGGCGCAGGTAGACCAGCGCGGCCACCAGGACGACCCCGACGAACACCCAGCCGTGAGCCGACGTCACCCAGTCCATGTTCGTCAGCCCCGAGGCGACGAACACGGCCCCCGCCGGGATCAGGAGCAGCCCTCGCAAGGAGAGGTAGCTCATCCCCGCCGACTTCAGGCTCCCACGCTTCATAGCGGCCCCCCTAACTAGTCTGTGCCGCAAACCTAACCCACTATCGGCAGGTTGCCAACTGGTCTGTGCCACAAACCACGAGCCGAGCCCGCCGGTCGTCGCGTCGGGCGACATCGAGGACGCCGCAGGTCACCTGCCCCTCATGCGCACGGGCTCCACCAGGCCACGTCGCGGTACCGGTGGGCGTCGTCGTGCCAGCCGAGGCGAGCGCCGTCGCAGGTAGAAGGCGCCATTCTTGGCGGCCGCGACCGCGGCGTAGTTCCCGCCGGGAACGGAGACGACTGGACGGCCGCTCGACGCGTCCTGAACCTCTGCGGCGCCGTCATCCCGCACGGTCACCAGGTACCGGGGAGCATCCCCCACCGACAGGGCGTGATGCGGGCCCGAACCGTTCATGATTCCTCCCAGGGCGGCGCCGGTCACGACTACCAGCACGACGATGGACGCGGCGAGAGGCACCGCCCAGCGCGGCCTCCGCCCGCGGGCGGGCAGGACGAGGGGTGCCAGCGAGTCGGGGTCGACGGTGCGGACGCGGGCGTCAAAGGCCGCACGCAGCCGGTCGTCGCTGGTCACGAACCATCCGCCATCTGAGCCGGCGGCGTCGCAGGACCGTCCGGCACCGGTTGACCACGGCGGCCCGGATGTAGGGGAGGGGCCGGGCGTGGTCGATGATCGCGTCCGCTTTCCGGTACACGTCGGCGAGGGCGTCCTGCACCACGTCCTCGGCCGTGGCCTGGTCGTTCAGTATCAGCAGCGCGAGGTGCACCAGCCCGGCGTGGTGCCGGCGGAACAGCTCCGCCAATGCGGCGGCCTCCTTACACGATCGACGGGGCGCCGTGTTGCTCGAACGCGGTTCCCGGACCCTCAGCACACGACCCGGCGCCCCGGCGGCGCGGACGCGACGAACGCGTCAGCGCCCGCGCCGCGGTGTCTGGCGAGTGGAATCGCTATTCCCAGCGAACGGCGACGCCCGGACCGGACGCGGTGGACGCTTCACCGACCACCTCGCCGCCATTATTGATCGCCGTCGCCTCGCTGTAGTCGCGACCCGGAAGCCGCGGCAGGGAGACGATGCGCCAACCGTTCTTCCCTCGTCTCCACAGGACGGCGTCGCGGTTGCCGGGATCCTTCGTCGCCGAGGCGCCGACGACGACACCCGCGGCATTGACACCGTTCGCGAAGCTGTCGTCGCCACCGCCGGGGAGCGTACCGAGGTCGGTGGGCGCGGAGGCGCCGGGGCCCCACAGAACCGCGTGGACGGGATAGTTGGTGGGAGCGCCGGGGCCGGACTGCGAATAGCCGACGATCACTCCCTTGTCGTTGATGCTCTGGGCGCTGCTGCGCGGGCCACCGCCGGGCAGCGGCGGAAGCACCGTGGGCTTGTCGCCTGCCGCGCTCCAGGTGACGGCCTCGTGGTAATGCCCCGGCGACACCTCGTAGGTGATGCCGACCGCGACACCATGGTTGTTGATCGCGGCGGCGGAGGTCGATCCCAGTGGGGATTCCGCCCCGATGTCGGAAACGGTGCCGTCCGGCTGCCATTTCGCCGCATGGTAAGTCTTGGACTGGATCGGTATGTAGCCGACCACGGCCCCCACGTCGTTGATTCCGTAGGCGTAGCCACTGGTGCGGCCGGGAAGGCTACCGAGATCGGTAATGGTTCCATTCGGAGCCCAGCGGACGGCCCGCTCATTACCGCCGGAATTATTCGCGTAGCCGACGATGTCGCCACGGTTGTTGATTCCGTAGGCATAGCTGTAGGTACCGCCGGGAAGGGTACCGAGGTCAGTGATATGCCCGTCGGGGTTCCAGCGGATGGCGTGGTTTCCGCCGCCGGCCGTGTCGCCGTATCCAACGATGACCCCTTGATCGTTGACGGCGGTGGCGCGGCTGGTCGTGCCCCCCGGCAGCAGGCCGAGGCTGACGATGACCCGCCCGGGTAAGACGACCGCGTTCGCGTTCGCCGGTGGTTCGATCGCCGTCAACGTGACCGCGGCGAGTCCGGCCAGGAACGCACTTTTCGATCTTGAAAGACCTCTCATGCGGTCATTACACCCCTGACCGAACCACTTCACAACCAGCCGATCTCCGCCAGATTCGGCCTCGATTAAGGCCGTTGTCAGGAACCCGATTTTGGGGCTTTCCACGACCATCCGTCGCGCTCGCCGGGGCCGCGGACAGCGAGGTCCCGGCTCGGGCAGGTGAGCGGCGGCCGATCAGGCGAGGACCGACGCGACGAAGGTGTCCAGATTCGCCCTTATGCGCGCAACCTTCTCCTCAAGGGGGACGCCGTCGTTGTGGGCGTCGCCCAGAAGGGTCTGCTTCTTACCCCGTACGTAGAGGGAGCAGGCCAGGTCGGCGCACAGGTATTGTCCGACGCTGTCGCCCCGCTTGCCTGCATCGCCGCTGCGCCTCGCGCTCATCAACGCGACGCCGCCGCCGGTGTGCACGGTCTGGCAGAACGAGCACAGGCTGGTCGAGTTGAACCCGCGCGCCTTGCCGGGCGCGGACGCGAACCGCAGGGCGATCCCGGTGAGCCGGTCGCCCGTCTCAGCGACCAGGAAGGCACGGTCGGGGGCCTTGTGGTCCCGCCAGCCGAGGAAGTCAAGGTCGTCCCAGGGCGCCTGTGTGAAGTCCTTGGGAAGGTTGAGGCGTTTTGCGTCGCCCTTGGAGCAGTTGACGAAGCAGGACCGCAGGTCACGTTCGGTAATCGCTCTCATGAAGTGCGAGCCTAGGTACGCCTTTGCGGCACGGGCAAAGGGTTATCCCAGGCAGGGACTCATCGGAGCCCAAGGACCCGCCGCCGCGTTCATGGAGAACATCGAGCGGCATCTCGACGGCACGCACATCGCCTGGATCGGCGGGAGCGGCGACGATGACGCCTTCTACTACCGCGTCCACAGCCCCGTCGTCCTGATCGAATACGACTGCCACCGAGGCGTCTTCCTCGACAACGACGAGCCCGAACCGTTCCACGTCCACACCCTCGTGCGGACCCCAACGGGGGCGACTACGGACGCGACCTGCTGCGCCGCCACCTCGCCCGCCACCATCGACGGCAACGCGCCGGACGCTGACCGAGGAGCGCCCGGCGCATTCCGGCCGAAGTCCGGCGACCCACGGTCGCCGGACCTGGCGCGATCACGTGCCTCACGGTCCCGATCTCGACTCGCCGGCATCCCGGTGGAGGATAACTCCAGGTCGTCATGGAAGCGTGCGGCCGCATAGCCCGCCGAGTCCGCGCGCACCGCCACACCCGCAGCGCGCCCCGGCCAGGCTTGTATGTCCATCACGCGAACGGCCGCACGTCAACGGCGTGCCGTGGCGGTGGCGCCGCCGCGTGTCAGATGGTGCCGTACGTCAGTGCTTTTGTGCCTTTTCGCGAGCCTTGCACGTCGCCACCGAGACGCATCCGGTCCGCTTCGCGGGCAGTTGCGGACGCTCGCTGGTCCATCCCATCGACTCGTAGGCCGTGTAGGTGACGAGTTGCCGGCTCCCGCCGATCGTGGAGTACGTCCTGGCCAGCAGCCGTCCGGACGCCGTGTCGATGATCAGGCGCTGCTCGATCCGGCTCGTCTCGCTGTCCTCGCCGCTGCTCCCGGTGACCGCGAGGCCCCCACGCAGGGCGACGGCCACGCCGACGCGACCCAGCGGATCGCGAACCCGGCCCTGGACCTGAAGCTCGGGCGTGGAGGCGAGCAGCCGGTATGCCGCGGCGCGCACCCGCGGCGGCACGGGGAGCGTGGTCATGGAATCGACGGTCATGTAGATGGTCTCCACCTCGCTGAAGCCGTTCTTGGGTGCGAGACCACGGCCGATGTCCCGGGTTCGCTGCTCCAGGATGAGCGCCTTGAGCGCCCCAGGGTCGGTGGGCAACTGCTTCAACTCGTTCAGGCTCAGCGTCCTGCTCCCGAGACTGAGCCCGCTGCCGCTGCCCGGGGGCTGGAAGTTCGCGGCTCGCTCTCCGGCGGACGCCTTGACCCGCATCCCGTTGCCGATCGGCCAGTCGGCCGGAGAGCCGGCGCGACGCCACGCCTCCCGGTCGGCGGGCGTCGCCGGGCTGGTGCCGAGGCCCTGCGAGATGGAGACCGGATTACCGGTGTTCGCCGCGGGCTGCCACATGTCGTTCGTGGCGCGCTGGTCGATGACGTACTTCTCCTTCCCCTTTCCATGGGCCCAGTACTGCTGGCTTTCCTTGGAGCGCACGCGCCAATACGTTCCTGACCCGGCCGGCTCCCGTTCGAGCTTCTCCGCCGCGGCGATCAGGCTGATTCGCGGTGATGACTGCCCCGCGGCCGTGTGCTGTGGTCCCGGCGTCCCGCCGCCGACGGCCGACAGGATGACGGCGACCGCCGTTCCGGTGGCCGCCAAGGCGCCGAGGCCCAACGAGAGCCGCAGGGGCGTCAGCCTGAACCGGCCCCGCAGGGCCGGGCGCGCGGGCGTCGCCGCACGCCCGGACCCCAGCTCGGCCATGACCCGCATCGTCTGCTCCGCCGCGACCGGCTCGGCGGGGACGGCGGACCGGAACTGCCGCAGTTCGGTGATCTCATTCATGTTCGGCCTCCTCGTCAATGCCGGTCACTCCGGCGTCCCTCAGTTCCTGGCGCAGCTTCTTGCGGGCCCGGTTCATCCGCGACCGGACCGTCCCGATCGGCACGTCCAGAGCCGTCGCGACCTCCTCGTAGGCGAGGTCGGCCCAGGCGATCAGCAGCAGCACGTCACGCTGGCCCGCCGGGAGCCGCATCAGCGCCGCGCCGAGCCGCGCCTGGGCGGACTGGGCGCTCACCCGGGCGTCCACGCGGTCGGTGAACGGCTGCATGACCGGGTCGACGCCCGTGCGGAGCAACCGCTGGTAGAGACGTTTCTCGGCGCGCTTGTGCATGCCGACCAGGTTCGTCGCGATGCCGTACAGCCAGGGCCGGGCGTTCGCACGCCCGGTGTCGTACCGCTCGCGCTGCCGGAACGCGGCCAGGAACGTCTCGGCGGCGATGTCGTCGGCGACGTCGGGGCCGAGACGGCGGGCGACATATCGCTTGATCTCCGACGAGTACCGATGGAACAGCGTCCCGAAACGTTCGGGTTCATCCAGGGATCGCCGGATGATCCCGGCGTCGTCCTCCTCGACGTCGCCGGGCGGCGACAGCATCTGGGGCAAAGCGGCGTGGGCCTGCTCGGTCACCGTGTTCCTCTCTGAGTGCCGGTAGGGAATCCACACCTTGTTTGCCGAGCCCGGTCCCCGAGTTCCCCTCGTCCGCGCATTCTGCGTCATGAAGGTGGACGCGGAGACTTCGGCAACGACCTGCGACACTGGCACTACTGATGGCGACGATCGCCCACCCCGGATCACGACGCGGCTCGCCTTGCGAAGCAAGAGCGCGACCGGATCCTGACCATCGACCCGGCGGTGACCTGGTGGGACGACTCGGGCGACCACGACAGGAGTCCGCCGCGACCCTCGTCCGGCACATGGACGGCAGTACTCCCCGAGGAAGCCCGCCGACACGAACGTCCGCCCCTACTGGCACATCAACCACCGACGAACCTCGCACCCGGTGGAGTGCTCTGGGCTCAGATGGCGGACAGAGCGACGCTGGTACGCGCCCAAATCATGCAGTCATGCCCGCCCGCCCACCCCATCCAGGCCACGACAAACTAAGAGCGTGTCTCATGTGGACTGTTTGGCGAGCTTCTTGTAGCAGGTGATGGTGGCGGCGAGGACGAGGAAGGCGTTGAACAAGTGGCCGTGGCGTTCGTAGCGGATGGTCAGGCGCCGGTAGCCGAATAGCCAGGCCAGCGTCCGTCCGATCACCCAGCGGTGGCGGCCCAGGCGTTCACCGGACTCGATGCCGGGCCGGGCGATACGCGGCACGATTCCACGTCGCCGCAGCCAGGCCCGGTGCTCGGCGGAGCGGTACGCCTTGTCGGCGCGCAACTTCACCGGACGCCGCCGACGCCGCCCACGACGTGATCGGATCGCCGGCAATGCCATTCAGCAGCGGCTTGAGCGCCTGGCCGTCGTGGACGTTGGCCGCCGACACCGCGACCACCAGCGGCAGCCCGGCGGCATCGGACAGTACGTGGATTTTGCTGCCCTTCTTGCCCCGATCGACCGGATTGGGGCCGGTCAGCGCGCCCCCCTTTTCGCGCGGACGGCCGCGGCGTCCACGATCGCCGACGCCCAGTCCACCTGCCCGCGCGCACCCAGCTCATCCAGCACCGCGCGGTGCAGCCACGGCCACAGACCCGCCCTTGTCCAGGCGGTGAACCGGCGATGCGCGGTCGGCACACTGACGCCGAACTCCGCGGGCAGATGCCGCCACGCACATCCGCTGGTCAGCACGTACACGATCGCGGTGAACACCGCCCGATCGCTCACCGCCGCCGTCCCGCCACCTTGGCGACGCGGTTTGAACGCCGGGATCAGCGGCCCGGCAAGCTCCCACAACTCATCCGGCACCAAACGCAACGCAAGATCCGACGACACGATCCCGCATTATCCCGCAGAAGACCCACAACCCACGCGAGACACGCTCTAAGTCCGGAAGACAAGTTGCGCATTAAGAAATGCCTGAAATCAAATAATGTCATCTTGCGCAATTTCATGGCCCTCAAGGGGGCCAAGCCTGAGTGGTTTTCGGAGATGGTGTCGTATCTTGTTAATTGATTCCGCGTGTCGTTGAAGGTGAAAATAGGGTCGCGAACCCTCGTAGGGCATCGACGCGTTGTTGGCCCAGTGCAGATCGTCCAGGATCAACCCGCGCGGGTCGGCCAGCTCCTCCAGCGCGTGCCGGACGGTCCGGTGCGACCGGTAGCGGGCACTCGGGAGTCGAACGACGCGACGGGCGGGTCTTTTGGCTTGTCGCTGGGTGTCTGGTTGGGCTTGGAGGGGCTGATCGGTGGTGGGGGGAGGTGAGCGGTTTCTGGTCTGTTTTAGCGGGGTGGGGCTGTGAGTAGGGCGGCGGCTTCGTCCCAGCGGGTTGTGGTGCCGGATGGGGTGAAGTGGCGTAGTGGTTGCGTTGCGGCTATCAGTGCTCGTGATTCCGCGAGGCCGCCCGCCGTGCCGTGCGCGCGGGCCTGGGCCAGGACGTTGCCGAGGGCGGTCGCCTCGACCGGGCCGGCCACGACGGGGAGGCCGCTCGCGTCGGCGGTGAGCCGGCAGAGCAGGTCGTTGCGGCTGCCGCCGCCCACCAGGTGGACGACCTCGATGTCCCGTCCGGACAGTGCCGCGGCCTGCCGGATGGCGGCGCGGTGAGCGAGGGCGAGGCTGTCCAGGACGCATCGGACGGTCGCGGCGCGGCTCTCCGGGGCGGGGAGGCCGCGGCGGCGGCAGTGCGCGGCGATGCGGGCGGGCATGCCGCCCGGCGGCAGGAACTCGGGGTCGCCCGCGTCGATCAGCGAGCGCAGGCCGGGGACGTGCGCGGCCTCGGCGAGCAGCGCGGGGAGGTCGGGGTCGCCCCACCCGCGCAGGCATTCCTGGAGGAGCCACAGGCCCATGACGTTGCGCAGGTAGCGGACCGTCCCGTCGACGCCGCCCTCGTTGGTGAAGTTGGCCTTGCGGCTCGCCTCGGTGAGGACGGGCGCGTCCAGCTCGACGCCGACCAGGGACCACGTGCCGCAGGAGATGTAGGCGAACCGGTCGGTCGTGGCGGGGACGGCGGCGACCGCGGACGCCGTGTCGTGCGACCCGACGGCGACGACCGGCAGGCCGGGGCGGCCGGTCTCGGCGGCGACGTCCGGGCGGAGGACGCCGATCGGTGAGCCCGGGTCGCGCAGCGGCGGCAGGATCCCGGCGGGGAGGCCGAGGCGGGAGAGCAGGTCGTCCGACCAGGCGCCGGTGCGGACGTCGAGGAGCCCCGTCGTGGACGCGTTCGTCCGCTCGGCGCCGGTCTCCCCGGTGAGCCAGTACGCGAGCAGGTCGGGGATGAGGAGAAGGGTGCGCGCCCGCGACAGGTCGTCCGCGGCGAGCTGGTAGATCGTGTTGAACGGGAGGAACTGGAGGCCCGACGCCTGGTAGAGGAGGTCGTCGCCCACCTCGGCGCGGATCCGTTCCATCACGCCGTCGGTGCGCGGGTCGCGGTAGTGGACGGGGTTGCCGAGCAGCGTGCCGTTCTCGTCCAGCAGCCCGTAGTCGACGGCCCAGGAGTCGACGCCGACCGAGGCGAGGCCGGACGGGGCGGAGCGCAGGCCGTCCAGGACGTTCCCGTACAGGCCGAGGACGTCCCAGTGCAGGGTGCCGTTCACCCGCACCGGACGGTTGGGGAAGCGGCGGACCTCGTCCAGTTCCAGGGTGGCGGGCCCGACGCGCGCCGCCATCACCCGCCCGCTGGACGCGCCGAGGTCGACGGCCGCGAAGGTCGCCTCGTTCACGCGACGACCAGCACTTCGAGCGTGCGCGGGCCGTGCACGCCCTCCACCCGGGACAGTTCGATGTCGCTGGTCGCGGACGGTCCGGACACGAACGTCAGCGGCCGGAGCGGGTCGAGCCGCGCCAGCGCGTCCGGCACGTCCGGGACGATCTGCTCCGCCCGCACGACGATGAGGTGGTAGTCGGGCACGAGCGACAGGGCGCGCGGCCCCTGGGCGGTGCCGTGGTCCAGGATGATCGTCCCCGTTTCGGCGATCGCGGCCGCGCAGCCGGTGACCGCGCCCGCGAGGCCGTCCAGCGCGGTGACCGAGGGGTCGCGGACGAGCGGAGCGCCCGCCTCGGCCACCCACTCCGGGGGCAGGTCGGACGGCACCCCGTACGATCCGGGCCGGGCGGCGAGGCGCTCGGCGAGCGTCCCCGGCACACCGGACGGCGTGACGCGCAGCACGGTCGCGCGGTAGTCGGCGACCCGCTCCGCGAACAGGTCGAGGACGTTGCCGTCGTGGTGCCGTCGCCGGTAGGCGCGGTCGATCCGGTCATAGGACGCGGCGACCTCGGCGGCCGGACGCGTCGGCGTGACCCGCTCGATCCGGCGAAGGATCTCCTCGCGCGCGCTCACCGGCCCGTCTCCTTCCGGCCGCCGTCCGTCCGGGCCCACCAGGCGCGGAACGACTCGGGCGGCGGGACGGGCGCGTCCCGCGTCTCGGTCCACGCCGACAGCGGGCCGGGAAGCCGCCGGATCCGCCCGCGGCGCGCCACCCGGCGGGACGCCGACGCCCCGCGCTGGGCGAGGGCGAGCCGGGTGGGGGAGCGCAGCGTCCACCCGGCCGCCGCCATCGCGGCCCTTTCGAGGGGATGGCGCGGCCCCTTCTCCACGGCCCGCGCCCGCAGGTGGACGAGCACCTCCGGGATGTCGATCGCGACCGGGCACGCGTCGAAGCACGCCCCGCACAGCGACGACGCGTACGGGAGGGAGGCGTCGACGTCCGACCCGATGCCCCTGATCTGCGGGGACAGGATCGCGCCGATCGGCCCCGGATACGGCGACCCGTAGGCGTGGCCGCCCGCGCGCTGGTAGACCGGGCACACGTTCAGGCACGCGGAGCAGCGGATGCAGCGCAGCGCCTGCCGGCCCACCTCGTCGGCCAGGGTCGCGGTCCTGCCGTTGTCGAGCAGGACGAGATGGAAGTCGCGGGGCCCGTCGCCCGGGTGGACGCCCGTCCAGGTGGAGGTGTAGGGGTTCATCCGCTCCGCCGTGGACGAGCGCGGCAGCAGTTGCAGGAACACCTCAAGGTCGCGCCAGGACGGGACGATCTTCTCCACGCCCACCACCGAGATCAGGGTCTCGGGGAGGGTGAGGCACATGCGGCCGTTGCCCTCCGACTCCAGGACGACGAGCGTCCCGGTGTCGGCGACGGCGAAGTTCACGCCGGACACCGCGACCTTCGCCGACAGGAACTTGGCGCGCAGATGCCGCCGCGCGGCCTCGGCGAGCGCGGCGGGGGAGTCGGTCAGCCCCTCGGGCGCGTCGTCCATCGCGCGCAGGAAGATGTCGCGGATGTCGGACCGGTTGCGGTGGATCGCCGGGACGAGGATGTGCGACGGGCGGTCGTCCCCCAACTGGACGATCAGCTCCGCCAGGTCGGTCTCGAAGGCGGTGATCCCCTCCCCGGCGAGGAACTCGTTCAGCCCGATCTCCTGCGTCGCCATCGACTTGACCTTGACGACCTCGGTCTCGCCGGTCGCCTTCACCAGGTCCGCGACGACGCGGTTGGCCTCGGCGGCGTCGCGCGCCCAGTGCACCGTTCCACCGGCGGCGGTGACCTTCTCCTCCAGGACGCGCAGGTAGTGGCCGAGGTTCTCCAGGACGTGGTCCTTGATCTGCTTGCCCGCCTCGCGGAGCGCGGGCCAGTCGTCCAGCTCGGCGACCGCGTCCGCGCGCCGCCCCCGGATCGTCGTGGTCGCGTGCGCCAGGTTGGCGCGCAGCCGGGGGTCGGCCACCGCGCGCCGCGCCGCGTCCGGAAACGACGGCATCCCGATGTAGGTCGGCATCGTCACAGCGGATCCTCCTCGGTGGACGCGAGAATCTCGGCCAGGTGGACCGTCCGGATCCCGGCGCGCGTGCGGGTGAGCGCGCCGCCGATGTGCATCAGGCACGAGTTGTCGGCCGCGCACAGCGCCTCGGCCCGCGTCTCCCGGACGGCGGTGACCTTGTCCGCGCACATCGCCGCCGACACCTCGGGGTTCTTCAGCGCGAACGTCCCGCCGAAGCCGCAGCACTCGGCCGCGTCCGGCAGCTCGGCCAGGTCGATGCCGCGGACCTCGCGCAGCAGCCGCAGCGGACGGTCGCCGGCCCGCAGCATCCGCAGCGAGTGGCATGTCGGGTGGTAGGTGACGCGGTGCGGGAAGTAGGCGCCGACGTCGGTGACGCCGAGCACGTCCACCAGGAACTCCGACAGCTCGTACACGCGGGAGGCGACCCCGGCGGCGCGTGTCGCGAGCCGCGGATGCCAGTCGCGGACCATCGCTCCGCACGACGCGGACGGCGTCACGATCGCGTCGTAGGGCTCGAACGTCTCCGCGAACCCCTTCACCAGGGGCAGGGCCTGCCGCCGGTAGCCGGTGTTCAGGTGCATCTGCCCGCAGCACGTCTGCCCGGACGGGAACTCCACGTCGTGGCCGAGCCGCCGCAGCAGCCGGACGACCGCCTTCCCCGTCCCCGGGTAGAGCGTGTCGTTCACGCAGGTCAGGAACAACGCGACTCTCACAACGCCATCCTCACAATGCCACCTTCACGACGCCGCCTCCCGCCTCGGACCGGCTCGACTCGCGGACGATCAGCTCCGGCTGGAACATCACCTGCTGGTGGGCGTGCCCCGCCGGGTCGTCGCACTCCTCCAGCAGGAGTTCGGTCGCGATCCGGCCGAGCTGGTAGGTGGGCTGCCGTACCGAGCTCAGCGGGACGGCGGCCGCCGCCGAGAACTCGATGTCGTCGTACCCGATCAGCGCGATGTCAGCCGGGACCCGGATCCCGGCCTGCAGCAGCACCCGCAGCACGCCGAGCGCGAGCAGGTCGTTCGCGCAGAAGATCGCCTCCGGCAGCGGCGGCCCGGCCTCCAGCATCCGCCGCGCCGCCTCCTGCCCGGCCCGCGCGTTCATCGCCCCGACCGGGATCTCGCGCAGCGCCTCGCGGCCGAGCCCGGCGGCGCGCAGCGCCCGCAGCGCGCCCTTGCGCCGGTCGGCGCACTGCCGCAGCACCGTCGGCCCGGTGACGAACGCGATCGTGCGGGCGCCCGCGGCCAGCAGTTCCGCGGCGGCGAGCTCGCCGCCCGCGACGTCGTCGACGGCGACCGAGCACTGGTTGGCGCGCGGCGTCGGATGGTCGAGCAGCACCACCGGGACGTTCCGCTCGCGCAGCCGCCCGGCCGCCTCGCCGTCGTCGCCGACCGGGGTCAGCAGCACGCCACGGACCTGCTGCTCGGCGAACACCCGCAGGTTGCGCAGCTCCCGCTCGTCCGACTCGCCGGACGAGGACAGGATCACCGCGTAGCCGCGCTCGCTCGCGGTGTCCTCGACGCCGCGGGCCACGTCGGTGAAGAACGGGTTGGCGAGGTCGAGGACCATCAGCCCGATCGTGCTGCTGTGCCCGGCGCGCAGCGTGGACGCCGACCCGTTGCGGACGAACCCGAGCTCGCGGATCGCGTCCTCGACCCGGGCCCGGGTCGCCTCGGCGACCCGCTCCGGCCGGTTGAGCACGTTGGACACGGTGCCCGGCGAGACGCCGGCGTGCGCCGCGACCTGTTTGATCCCGACCGTCCCGCGCGCCGCGCCGGGACGGCCGGTGCCGTCTGTGCTCACTCTGTGTGCCCCCGGTCCGATCGCCGATGTCGGCTCACTCTGGGTCATCGCATTAAAACGTGTCAACCCGTGGGCCGCCCCTCGGAGGCCGAAACGTGGTTGGCCGGTGCCGGTCGCGAACGATTTCGAGGGGCCCGCAGGCCCTTACAGCACCGGGGTTTCCAGCGATCTTGGGCGGTCCCGGCGGAAGATCGGCTCTTGACGAGTGCTCTGGCTCACATCTAGCGTCCTCCGCAACATCTTGTTAAAACGTTTTTCACCGGAACGTCCTGGACCTGCCTCCCGAGGAGGGCCCTGATGACAGCACCCGCGCGATCGGCGCCGCCGACATTGGCGCTGGTCAACGTGAGTAAATCGTTCGGTGCCGTGCGCGCCCTCCAGGACGTGACGCTGGAGCTCCACGCGGGCGAGGTGCACGCCCTGGCCGGGGAGAACGGCGCGGGCAAGTCGACGGTCGTAAAAACGTTCGCAGGCGTGCACCGCCCGGACGCGGGCGAGGTCCGCGCGGACGGCGCCGCCGTGACGTTCGGCGGCCCCGCCGACGCGCAGGCCGCCGGGGTCGCGGTCATCTACCAGGAGCCCACGCTGTTCCCCGACCTGTCAGTCGCCGAGAACATCTTCATGGGCCGCCAGCCCCGCGCCGGACTCGGCCGGATCGACCGCCGCGCCATGCACGCGGAGACGGCGCGGCTGTTCGAGCGGCTCGGGGTCCCGCTCGACCCGCGGCAGCCCGCCCGCGGCCTGTCGATCGCCGACCAGCAGGTCGTCGAGATCGCCAAGGCCATCTCCCGGGACGCCCGGGTGCTGATCATGGACGAGCCCACCGCCGCGCTCACCGGCCAGGAGGTCGCCCGGCTGTTCGCGGTGACCCGCACGCTGCGCGAGCAGGGCTGCGCGGTGCTGTTCATCTCGCACCGGCTGGAGGAGATCTTCGAGCTGTGCCAGCGGGTCACGACGCTCCGCGACGGCGGCTTCGTGGGCACCGACCTCGTCGCCGACCTCACCCCTGACGACCTCGTCCGCCGGATGGTCGGCCGCGACCTCGACGCCCTCTACCCCAAGCAGGACGTGACGCCCGGCGAGATCGCGCTGAAGGTGCGCAGGCTGACCCGCGAGGGCGCGTTCACCGACGTGTCCTTCGACGTCCGCCGCGGCGAGATCGTCGCGCTGGCCGGGCTGGTCGGCGCCGGACGCAGCGAGGTCGCCCGCGCGCTCTTCGGCGTCGACCGGTGGGACGCCGGGACCGTCGAGGTCGACGGCCGCGCCCTCCCGCCCGGCAGCCCCACGGCCGCGATGTCGGCGGGGCTCGCGCTCGTCCCCGAGGACCGGCGCCAGCAGGGCCTCGTCATGGACATGTCCATCGAGCGCAACATGGGGCTCACCCAGCTCAAGGCGCTGCGCCGCGCGACCGGGCGCGGCGGCCTGATCTCCCGCCGGGTCGAGCGGGACCGCGCCGCCGACTGGGGTCTGCGGCTCCAGCTCAAGTACTCCCGCCTCAGCGACGCCGTCGGCGTCCTGTCCGGCGGCAACCAGCAGAAGGTCGTCCTCGCCAAGTGGCTCGCGACCGAGCCCGCCGTCCTGATCGTGGACGAGCCGACCCGCGGCATCGACGTCGGCACCAAGGCCGAGGTGCACCGGCTGCTGTCGGAACTGGCCGCCCGCGACCTGGCGGTGCTGATGATCTCGTCCGACCTGCCGGAGGTGCTCGGCATGGCCGACCGCGTCCTCGTCATGCACGAGGGGCGCCTCACCGCCGAGATCCCGCGCGCGGACGCGACCGAGGAGAGCGTGATGGCCGCCGCTACGGGCCGTCCCGGCAACGGAAAGGCGGCCTGATGACCGTGGTTGCGGAGTCTCCGGCGCGGCCGGGGGCGGATGGTCCGCCGGGCGGCGGGCGGCGGCTGGTCGAGATGGCGCTGCGCGCCCGGGAACTGAGCATCCTCGGTGCGCTCGCCGTCCTCGTCGTCGGGACGACGATCGCGAACCCGCGCTTCCTGTCCGGGCAGGGCGTGAAGGACATCTTCCTCAACGCCTCGATCCTGGTGCTGCTCGCCGTCGGGCAGAGCATGGTGGTCGTCACCCGCAACATCGACCTGTCGGTCGGGTCCGTCGTCGGGCTCGTCGCGTTCAGCGCCGGGAGGTTCGCGGCCGGCGGCGACCGGAACATCGTGCTCGTGCTGCTGGTCGGCGTCGCGATCGGGCTGGTGTGCGGGCTGGTGAACGGGCTGCTCGTCAGCTTCTGCCGGGTACCCGCCCTCGTCGTCACCCTCGGCACCCTGTACGTGATCCAGGGGCTCGACTACCGGATCGCGCACGGCGACCAGATCGGCGCGGCGGAGCTGCCGTCGGCGGTGCTGAAGCTCGGCACCGACGGCGTGCTCGGCGTCCCGTATCTGCCCCTCATCACCGTGGTCGTGATGTTGGCCGTCGGGTACTACCTGAGGTCCTACTCGTCCGGGCGCGAGTTCTACGCGATCGGGTCCAGCCCGGAGGCGGCGCTGCTCGCGGGCGTCCCGATCCGCCGCCGCGTCCTCACCGCCTACCTGGTCAGCGGCGCGCTCGCGGGCCTCGCCGGGGTGCTGTGGCTCGCCCGGTTCGGCACCGTCGTCGCGGACGCCGCGCACGGCTGGGAGCTCAAGGTCGTCAGCGCGGTCGTCGTCGGCGGCATCGCCATCACCGGCGGCGTCGGCACCGTGTACGGCGCGGCGCTCGGCGCGCTGCTGCTCACCACCATCGGCAGCGTGCTGGTCGTGCTCAAGGTCGACTCGTTCTGGCAGGACGCGATCACCGGCGTCCTGCTGCTGCTCGCCATCAGCGTCGACCGGCTGCTGGCGCTGCGCGTCACACGGGCGCTGAAACAGCGCTCCCTGGAGTCCACCGTGCACAGGGAGGGACGGTCATGAGCCGCCTCGGAGGCAGGCTGCGCTGGGAGACCGCCGTCACCGCCCTGCTGGTCGCGGTGTTCGCGGGCGGCGCGGGGTTCTCGCCCGACTTCGCCAACGGCGACAACCTCTCGTTCGCCCTGGACGACCTCAGCGAGATCGCGCTGATCGCGCTGCCGATGACGCTGCTCGTCGTCTGCGGCCAGGTGGACCTGTCGGTCGCCTCGATCCTCGGCCTGTGCAGCGCCCTCACCGGCAGGCTGTGGGACGCGGGCCTGGCCATCGAGATGATCATCCCGCTGGTGCTGCTCGTCGGCGTCGGCTGCGGCCTCGTCAACGGGCTGCTCGTCACGCGGCTCGGGCTGCCGTCCCTCGCCGTCACGATCGGCACGATGACCCTCTACCGGGGCCTCGCGTACGTGACGCTGGGGACGGGCGCGATCTCCGAGTTCCCGGTCGCCTACACCGACCTCGCGACGTCGTCCGTCCCGGGCACGCCGATCCCGTACCCGATCGCGCTGTTCGCCGTGCTCGCCGTCGTGACGGCGATCGTCCTGCACGCCACCGGCGTCGGACGGTCGCTGTTCGCGATCGGCGCGCAGGAGGACGCCGCCTACTTCGCCGGCATCCGCGTGAAGCGCGCCAAGCTGGCCCTGTTCGTCGTGTCCGGGCTGGTGGCGGGGTTCGCGGGCGTCGTCTACACGCTCCGCTACGGCAGCGCCCGCGCCGACAACGGCCTCGGACTCGAACTCACCGTCATCGCGGCGGTGCTGCTCGGCGGCATCGACTTCGACGGCGGCAGGGGCACCCTCGGCGGTGTGATCGCCGCCGTCCTGCTGATCGGCCTGCTCCGCAACCTGCTGATGCTCAACGACGTCTCCACCGAGGTCCAGTCGATCGTCACCGGGCTCCTGCTCATCGTCAGCGTCCTCACACCGCGGCTGATCGCCGTGGCGCGCGAGGCACGGGGCAGACGGCGGGGCGCGCGAACCGCGGCCCCCGCCGTCGTGCCCTGACCGCTCACCCGAGCCCCCCGCCGCCACCCACCCCCGGAAGAAAGAACCTTGAGAGGCACCCTGATGACCATTCGTCTGCGCGCCCCGCGCCGGCCGGCCGCGGTCGCCACCGCCGGCGTCCTGGCCCTGAGCCTGGCCGCCTGCGGGGGGACCACGAAGGACTCCTCGTCGCGGTCCGGCAAGGGCGCGTCCGGCGGGACGGCGTCGGCCGACCCGAACGCGCCGCTGAAGAAGGGCCTCAAGCTGGCGTTCCTGCCGAAGCAGGTCAACAACCCGTACGAGACGATCGTCGACGAGGCCGGCATCGCGGCGGCGAAGGAGTTCGGCGGGGAGGCCAAGGAGGTCGGGCCGTCCGACGCGTCGGCGTCCTCGCAGGTCTCCTACATCAACACGCTGATCCAGCAGCGGCACGACGCCATCCTCATCGCGGCGAACGACGAGAACGCGGTGTGCGGGCCGCTGAAGCAGGCGCGGTCCAAGAACATCAAGATCGTCGCCTATGACTCCGACACCAACCCCCAGTGCCGCGACCTGTTCATCAACCAGGCCAGCTCGGAGGAGATCGGCCGCAGCGAGGCCAAGCTCCTGGCCGAGCAGATCGGGCAGGAGGGCGAGATCGCGATCCTGTCGGCGACGGCGAACGCCACGAACCAGAACACCTGGATCAAGTTCATGAAGGACGAGCTGGCGAAGCCCGAGTACTCGAAGATCAAGCTCGTCAAGGTCGCCTACGGGGACGACGACGACCAGAAGTCGTTCCAGCAGACGCAGGGGCTGCTCCAGGCGTACCCGAACCTCAAGGGCATCATCTCCCCGACCACGGTCGGCATCGCGGCGGCGGCCCGCTACATCTCCGCGTCCAAGTACAAGGGCAAGGTCGTCCTGACCGGCCTCGGCACGCCGGACCAGATGCGCAAGTTCGTCAAGGACGGCACCGTCAAGCAGTTCGAGCTGTGGGACCCGAAGAACCTCGGCTACCTCGCCTCCTACGCGGCGGCGGCGCTGTCGTCCGGGCAGATCAGCGGCGCGCCGGGCGAGAAGTTCAAGGCGGGCAAGCTCGGCGAGCGGACGATCGGCGCCAACGGTGAAGTGATCCTCGGCCCGCCCACCGTCTTCGACGTCAAGAACATCGACCAGTACCACTTCTAAGACTGAGAGCGGACCAGGGTGGCGTCGGGGGCGCCGTTCTTCGAGGACCTCGACGGCCGTCCCGATCAGGGGACGCGGCCGCTCCCCGAGGTCTTCCACGGCGACTGACCGGTGACCTGGCGGAGGAGAGGTCGTCGGTCAGTCGCACCGTCGGGGGTCTGGGGGTCGTCCCCCAGAGAAACAAGAGAGAGGTCAAGTGCCCGTGGTTGACACCAGCGCGGTGAAGGACGCCCTGCGCCGCCAGCAGATCGAGACCCCCTCGTGGGCGTACGGGAACTCGGGGACCAGGTTCAAGGTCTTCGCGCAGGAGGGCGTCCCGCGCACCCCGTGGGAGAAGATCGACGACGCCGCGCAGGTGCACCGGTTCACCGGCGTCGCGCCGATCGTCGCCGTCCACATTCCCTGGGACAGGGTCGACGACTACGCGGCGCTCGCCGCGCACGCCGAGGAGAGCGGGGTACGGATAGGCGCGGTCAACACCAACGTCTTCCAGGACGACGACTACAGGCTCGGCAGCGTCACCAACCCGGATCCGGCCGTCCGCCGCAAGGCGCTCGACCACCTGCTGGAAGCCGTCGACATCATGGACGCCACCGGCTCCCGCGACCTGAAGCTGTGGTTCTCCGACGGCACGAACTACCCGGGCCAGGACGACGTCCGGACCCGCCAGGACCGGATGGCCGAGGCGCTCGCCGCCGTCTACGAGCGGCTCGGCGAGGGCCAGCGGTTCCTGCTGGAGTACAAGCTGTTCGAGCCCGCGTTCTACATGACCGACCTGCCGGACTGGGGGGCGTCCTACGCGCACTGCGTGAAGCTCGGCCCGAAGGCGCAGGTCGTCGTCGACACCGGGCACCACGCGCCGGGCACGAACATCGAGTTCATCGTCGCGTTCCTGCTGCGCGAGGGGAGGCTCGGCGGGTTCGACTTCAACTCGCGCTTCTACGCCGACGACGACCTGATGGTGGGCGCGGCCGACCCGTTCCAGCTCTTCCGGATCATGTACGAGGTGGTGCGGGGCGGCGGCTACGACCCGGACTCGGGGGTCGCGTTCATGCTCGACCAGTGCCACAACATCGAGCCGAAGATCCAGGGCCAGATCCGCTCGGTGATGAACGTCCAGGAGGCGACGGCGAAGGCGCTGCTCGTGGACGGCGACGCGCTCCGCGCCGCGCAGGAGGCCGGTGACGTCCTGGAGGCGAACGCGGTGTTCATGGACGCCTACAACACCGACGTCCGTCCGCTGCTGGCGGAGCTGCGCGAGGAGATGGGCCTGCACCCGGACCCGGTCGCGGCGTACAGGGCGTCCGGCTACTTCGAAAGGGTCCGCGCCGAGCGGACGGCCGGCCAGGCGGCGGGATGGGGCGCGTGATGATCTCTCGAAGGGGCTTCCTCGGGGCCACGGCCGCGACCGGCGCCGTGCTCGGCGTCCCCGCAACGGCGCGGGCGGCGTCCGGCGGCGGGATGCGGGTGACCGCGCTCGACGTCCAGGACGCCCCGAACCCGCTCGGCATGGACGAGCCCGCTCCCCGGCTCGGCTGGCGGCTGGTCTCGTCGCGCCGCGGCGACGCGCAGACCGCCTACCAGGTCGTGGTCTCCTCCGGGCGGGACGTCGTCTGGGACAGCGGCCGGGTCGCCTCCGCCGAGACGCGCGACATCGTGTACGGCGGCCGGAAACTGGAGCCGGGCCGCCGGTACGAGTGGAAGGTGCGCACCTGGGACGCGGCGGGCGGCGCGTCGGGATGGAGCGATCCAGGCTGGTGGGAGACGGGCGTCGGCGACTGGGGGACCGGCTGGATCTGGCCGGGTTCCACCGTCCCGGTCTGGGACGACTTCCGCCTGGAGGCCGACCTCACCGTCACCGAGCTGGCGTTCGGCCTGTTCTTCCGCGCGGACGGCGGTTCCAACGGCTACATGTGGCAGCTCTCCGAGGGGTCGCTGCTGCGGCCGCACAAGCTGGTGAACGGCGCCTGGACGGTCCTGAAGAGCGTGCCGATCCCGGTCGAGCGGGTGATCGGCACGCCGCTGAAGGTCGCGATCGACGCGCGCGGCGCCACCATCCGCACGTACGTGGACGGCGCGCTCGTGGACACCCTGTCCGACGGCACGTTCGCGTCCGGCACCGTCGGGCTGCGCACCGACGGCCGCGAGGCGGGCGTGCTGCGGCGGATCACCGTCACCGGCGGCGGGCCGCCGCTCGACGACGACCTCACCGGCGGCGCGCCCTACCGGTGGAGCGCGGGCGCGGTCGCCGACGGCGAGCTGCGGATCACCAACGCGGTCGCCTTCCCCCGGCCGTACAACCCGCTGCTGCGCAAGGAGTTCACGCTGCGGGCGCGGCCGTCGCTGGCCCGCGCGTACATCTGCGGGCTCGGCTACCACGAGCTGTTCATCAACGGCGAGCGCGTCGGCGACCACGTGCTCGACCCGGCGTGGACCGACTACGCGCGCCGCGTCGGCTACGTCGTCCACGACGTCACGCACCACCTGGCCAAGGGGCGCAACGCGGTCGGGGTCGCGCTCGGGCGCGGCTGGTTCGCCGGGATGGGCACCGGGAAGATGGGGTCCGGCGATCCGGTGCCGGAGCCCGGCACCGGGTGGGACGGCCGCCAGCGCCTCCTGTTCCGGCTGGTCGCGGACGGTGCCGCGGTCGTCGGCGACGGCACCTGGAAGACCACCCCCGGCCCGTCGTACTCGGGCGCGGTCACCCCGGACACCGAGCACTACGACGCCCGGCTGGCCGTCCCCGGCTGGTCCTCGCCGGGCTTCGACGACGCGGCCTGGACGCCCGCCAGGCCGATCCGGACCGCCGGAGTCGAGGTGCGGGCCCAGGCGATCGAGCCCATCAAGATCACCGACTCGCTCCGTCCGGTGAAGATCACCAGTCCGGCGCCGGGCGTGCACGTGTACGACTTCGGCGTCAACATCGCGGGCGTCGTCCGGCTGAAGGTCCGCGGCCCGGCGGGCACCGAGGTGCGGCTGCGGCACGGCGAACGGCTCGACGCGGACGGCACCGTCCACCCCGGCGGACGCGACCAGACCGACACCTACGTGCTGAGCGGAAAGGGCACCGAGATCTGGCAGCCGTCGTTCAGCTACAAGGGCTTCCAGTTCGTCGAGGTGCGCGGCTACCCGGGCACACCGGGACGCGACGCGCTGCGCGCCCTGCGCCTGCACACCGCCGTCGCCGACACGGGCCGCTTCACCTGCGCGAACGACCTGCTGAACCGGATCCACGAGGCCGCGCGCTCCACCCTCCTCAACAACCACGTCTCGGTGCCGACCGACGGCTCGATGGAGGAGAAGCTGCCGTGGACGGGCGACGCGGGCCTCATGGAGGACTCCGCCTTCGCCAACTTCGACATGCGCCGCTTCTACACGAAGTGGCTCACCGACATCCGCGACACGCAGGGCGAGGACGGCGACATCGCCTCGTGGGCGCCGCAGCCGCGTCCGGGGTTCCGTCCGCCGTCGCCGTCCTGGGCGAACCAGTACGTCGCGACCGTGTGGAACCTGCACCGGTACTACGACGCGTCCTGGGCGCTGGCCGAGTACTACGACTCGCTCGACCGGTACGCCGCCTACGAGGCGAGACGGCTGGACGGCAGGGGCCTCAGCACCGACGAGTGGGGCGACTACAACGCGCCGTCCGCGCAGAACGCCGCCGTGAACGCGCTGATGGGCACCGCGTACGTGTACCGGACGCACGTCCAGCTCGCCGAGATCGCCGCCGAACTGGGCAAGGACGCCGACGCGCGGCGCCTGCGCGGCAAGGCCGCCGAGCTGTCCCGCGCGTTCAACGCCGCGTACCTGGACTCCGGGCGCGGCCTGTACCGGGCCGACGACGCCTACCGGCAGACGCCGAACGTGCTGGCGCTGGCGTTCGGGCTGGTGCCGTCCGAGCACGTCGACGCGGTGGTGGCGAACCTGGTGCGGGACGTGGCCGAGACCCGCGACGGCCACCTCGACACCGGCGTGCTCGGCACCAAGTATCTGCTGCCGGTGCTGTGCGACCACGGCCACGCCGACCTCGCCTACCGGGTGGCGACGCAGACCACCGAGCCGAGCTGGGGGTTCTGGTTCGCCAACGGCGCGACGTCGCTGTGGGAGATGTGGCACCTCGGCTCGCGCTCGCGCGGCCACGGCTTCCTCGGCACGGTCGACGAGTGGTTCTACCGGTACGTGGCGGGGATCGAGCCGTCCGCGCCCGGGTTCCGGCGGATCCTGATGCGCCCCTGCCTGCCCGCCGGGCTGGCCGGCGCGGAGGCGTCGATCGACACGGTCCGCGGCCGCGCCGCCGTGAGCTGGCGGCGGGACGACGGGCGGCTGGCGTTGCGGGCCGAGGTGCCGGTCGGCGCCGTGGCCGAGGTGCGCCTGCCCGCCGGCGCCGTCGCGCTGGACGGCGCGCGGCCGCTCGGCCCCGGCCGCTTCGAGGCGGGTCCGGGCGAACATCGATTCCAGGTGAGGAGAGGCCGATGACGGGCAGTCCGCCCGAGGTCAGGCAGTTGATCGAGCGCGCGCACGCGCTCGGGTCCGACCCGCGCAACACCAACTACGCGGGTGGGAACGCCTCCGCCAAGGCGGTGGTGGAGGATCCGGTGACCGCGTCGCCGGTCGAGCTGATGTGGGTGAAGGGCTCCGGCGGCGACCTGGGCACGCTGGCCGAGGACGGGCTCGCCGTCCTGCGGCTCGACCGCCTGCGCGCGCTCGCCAACGTCTACCCGGGTGTCGAGCGCGAGGACGAGATGGTCGCCGCGTTCGACTACTGCCTGCACGGGAAGGGCGGGGCGGCGCCGTCCATCGACACCGCCATGCACGGCCTCGTGGACGCCGCGCACGTGGACCACCTGCACCCCGACTCCGGCATCGCGATCGCGACGGCGGCGGACGGCGCGGAGCTGACCCGGCGGATCTTCGGCGGCCGGGTGGCCTGGGTGCCATGGCGGCGCCCCGGGTTCCAGCTCGGCCTGGACATCGCCGCGATCAAGGAGGCGAACCCGGGGGCGATCGGCGTGATCCTCGGCGGGCACGGCGTCACCGCGTGGGGCGCCACGAGCGAGGAGTGCGAGGCGAACTCGCTCGACATCATCCGCACCGCCGAGACCTACATCGCCGAGCACGGCGGGGACGACCCGTTCGGCGAGGTGATCCACCCGGCGCTCCCGGCCGAGGAGCGGCGGGCGAGGGCGGCGGCGCTGTTCCCGCTGCTGCGCCGGCTGGCCTCCACCGACCGTCGGCAGGTCGGGCACTTCACCGACTCCGGCACCGTGCTCGACTTCGTCGCCCGCGCCGAGCATCCGCGGCTCGCCGCGCTCGGCACGTCCTGCCCGGACCACTTCCTGCGCACCAAGGTCGCGCCGATGGTCCTCGACCTGCCGCCGGACGCCCCACTCGACGACGTCAAGGCGCGCCTCCGCGAACTGCACGCCGCCTACCGCGAGGACTACGCCGCGTACTACGAGCGGCACGCCACCCCCGACTCGCCGCCGATGCGGGGCGCGGACCCGGCGATCGTGCTCGTCCCCGGCGTCGGCATGTTCTCCTTCGGCGCGGACAAGCAGACCGCGCGCGTCGCGGGCGAGTTCTACGTCAACGCGATCAACGTGATGCGCGGCGCGGAGGCGCTGTCGTCCTACGCGCCGATCCCGGAGGCGGAGAAGTTCCGCATCGAGTACTGGGAGCTGGAGGAGGCCAAGCTCCGCCGCAGGCCGCGGCCGAGGCCGCTGGCGGCGCGGGTCGCGCTGGTCACCGGCGGCGGGTCCGGGATCGGCGCGGCCACCGCCCGCCGCCTCGCCGCCGAGGGCGCCT
>NZ_CAACVB010000017.1 GCF_900659635.1 Actinomadura roseirufa
GTGCGGGCCGCCGGTGCCGAGCACGTCGTCGGCCGACCAGGACCGGTCACCGCGTTCGGCGGGGGCGGGGGACGTCCGGCCGCGGGCCCGGCGCGACGGGCGGCTCCGCCCGGAGCCGGGCTCCTCACGGCGGCCCTCGTCGCGCCGCTCGCCCAGCCGACCGTCACTCAGCCGACCGTCACTCAGCCGACCGTCACTCAACCGGCCCTCGCTCAACCGGCCCTCGCTGTACCGGCCCTCGCTCAGCCGACCTTCACTCAGCCGGCCGTCGCTCAACCGGCCTTCGCTGTGGCGTCCCTCGCCGCGCCGGCCCTCGCCGGTACGGCCGGAGTCGGGACGCTCACCGGCGTGCCGCCGCCCCTGGTAGGAGCGGCCCGCGGGCAGCTCGGCGACCGGATGGGCGGGGTAGGGCCCACCGAGCAGCCCGCTCGGCGGCGCGCCCGCGGCGGCACCGAGGTCGCCCGCGGGGACCGCCGGCGCGCCGGTCCCGCGCGGCCGGCCCCGGGAGGAGGCGCGCAGGAACGACACCACACAGGCGATGATCACGCCGAGGGCGAGGCCGATCACGGCGTTCTGCGGGAGCTTGCTGGGGGCCGCCCCCGTCGGGTCGGCGGTGTCGAGGAACTGGACGCCGTCGTTGGTCTTGGAGCGGGCCGACAGGAGACCGCTCTCCTCGGTCTGCAGCTTGGTGAGCTGGGCGGCGAGCAGCCGGTAGGTGCGGCTCCCGGACTGGGTGAGCTCCATGTCCTGGGTGGTCTTCTTCTCCAGGGCCTGGAGATTCTTGATCTGCTCGTCGAACTTGCCGGTGTTGGTGGAGACCGTGACGTCCTGGTAGGCCTGCAGGACGGAGTTCGCGACGGCCGCGGCCTCGGCGACGCTGGCGCCGCTCGCGGTGACGATGACCACGCCGCCGTCGGGCTTGCTGGAGGTCTTCACCCGGCCGCGGAGCTGCCCGCCGGTGAGGCTCGGCCCCTTCTTGTTCTTGAGGATCTCGGCGGCGCGGGCCATGACCGGCGTGGAGGAGGCGAAGGCCGCGCGCTGCGCGGTGTAGGCGGCGTAGCCCTGGCCGGACATGACGCCGAGGCGCAGCGCGTTGTTGTTGTTGGTGGGGTCGGTGACCGCGAACCTCGCGGTGGCCGTGGCGCCGCTGAACAGGATCTGCGTCGCCGCGACCGAGGCGAGGACGCACGCCAGCACGATGATGAGCGACATCAGCCGGTAGCGCCAGACGGCCTCGACGAGGCTGATCTCCGGTGTGACGGGGGTCTGTGCTGTCATCGGGTGTCTGAGTCCTCAGGAGGGCGTGGACGGGGTGGCGTTGGCGGGCGAGGCGTTGGCGGGCGGGGCGAGACGGCCGACGGCGTCCCGCAGCTCGCGGTGGTAGCGGTCCTTGCCGAACCGCCGGGCGGCGTCGTCGCGGGCCCGCTTGGCCATCGCCAGGGCGCCGTCCCAGTCGTCCAGCAGACGGGCGATGCCGTCGGCCAGGGCGGCCGGGTCGTCCGGGGGGACCAGGACGCCGTTCTCGCCGTCGGCGACGATCTCGACGAGCCCCTGCGCGGCACTGGCGACCACCGGCCGGCCGGCCAGCATCGCCTCGACCGCGACGTTCCCGAAGGGTTCGACGCGCGAGGGCACGATCGCGATGTCCGCCTCGGCGAACGATTCCCAGACCGAGGCGCGGAAGCCCGCGAAGACCACCCCCTCGTCACCGCCGGCCAGGGACCGCAGTTCCTCCTCGAACCACTCGTAGCCCGGGAAGACGCTGCCGATCAGGGTCAGATTGGCATCGTACCCGCGCTCGCGGAGCAGCCGGACGGCCTTCACCGCGACATCGGACCCCTTGCGCGGGGAGAGCCTCCCCACCAGCACGATACGGGCGGGCGGGCCGGGTTCGGCCCGGGGCGGGACCGTCGCGGGGGGCTCCTCCACGCCGTTGTAGACGATCTGGGCGCGGCGCCCGGCGCCGCCGAGCGCGGCGGCGCTGGCCCGGCTGTTGACCACGACCGTGCGGGCGAGCCGCAGCGGCGCCGACAGCGCGGCGCGGACGGGGCCGGGCACGCCGTCCTCGGCCTCGTGGACGTGGCACAGCGCGGGGACGCGGGCGAGCCGCGCGGCGACGAGCCACAGGGGGATCGTCACGGTGTTGACGTAGAGGACGGCGGCGCGCTCGCGGCGCAGCAGCCGACGGGCGCGGGGCAGCGAGCGGGCGGTGGCGAACGACAGCCGCACCAGGCCGAGCGGGGACATGAACGCCTTGCGGAGCACCGGGACGGGCAGCACGACGACCTCGGCGCCCGCGTCGCGCAGCGCCTGGGAGAGGGGGCCGTCGGCGGGCAGCGTCACCACGACGCGTCGCTGCGGCGCGAGCGCCCGGACCGACTCGACGAGCATCCGGTCGGAGCCGTAGAGATCGGGCGAGGGATGCGCCAGCACCACCGCGGATCTCGTCTGCCGTTCCCCCACCTGGCCTCCTTTCCGGTGGTCCAGTCCCCCTGGCCACCGGCGTCTCGCAACCTTCAGGTTAACTCTGGTTTACCGTCAAGACGCGCAGTACCCCTTGCGCGTAACCTGTGCGGATCAAATGACAAAAGGGTGCGTCTAGAGGGATGGGGGTACTGGTGCGCATCGCCATGGTAGGGACTCGCGGAGTGCCGGCACGATACGGCGGCTTCGAAACGGCGGTGGAGGAGATCGGCAAACGGCTCGTCGCCGGCGGGCACGAGGTCACCGTCTACTGCCGCGGCGAGCGCCATCCCGAGCCCGAGTACCTCGGCATGCGGCTGGTGTACCTGCCCGCGATCGAGAAGAAGGTCGCCGAGACGCTCAGCCACACCGGGCTGTCGGTGCTGCACGCCTTCCGCGGCAAGATCGCGCGGGAGGGCGCGGACGTGGCGCTGGTGTTCAACGCGGCCAACGCCCCGCTGCTGCCGGTGCTGCGCACGCTGCGCATACCCGTGGCCACCCACGTGGACGGCCTGGAGTGGAAGCGCACGAAATGGAGCGGTACAGGGCAGCGCTATTACCGCGCCGCCGAGTCCCTCGCCGTGCGCTGGTCGGACGCGCTGATCGCCGACGCCGCCGGCATCCAGGACTACTACCGCGAGAAGTTCGGCGCCGAGTCGGTGTTCATCCCCTATGGCGCGCCGATCCTGGAATGTACCGACACCGAGAAACTCGCGGACGCCGGATATGAGCCGGGCGGGTTCCACCTGGTCGTGGCCCGGTTCGAGCCGGAGAACCACGTCCACGTCGCGGTCGAGGGCTACCGCCGCAGCTCGGCGACGAGACCGCTGGTCGTGGTGGGGTCGGCGCCGTACGCCGACGAGTACACCGCCCAGGTGAAGGAGCTGGCGGGCGACGACCCGCGCATCACGTTCCTGGGCGGCGTGTGGGACCAGGACCTTCTCGACGCGCTGTACGCGGGCGCCCTCACCTACATCCACGGCCATTCGGTGGGCGGGACGAACCCGTCGCTGCTGCGCGCCATGGGCGCCGGGGCGTCGGTCCTCGCCTTCGACGTCAACTTCAACCGCGAGGTGCTGGGCGAGGAGGCGGGCCGCTTCTTCGCCGACGCGGGCGAGCTGGCGGCGCGGATCGAGGCGGCCGAGGCCGACCCCGGCGCGGCGGCCGACCGCGGCGAGGAGGCCCGCAAGCGCGCCTCCGAGCGGTACGTGTGGGACGACGTGGCGGCCGCCTACGAGCGGCTCTGCGAGGACCTGATGGCACGGCGGCTGTCGCGCAAGACCGTCCGTCCCCGATGAGCGCGCCTCAGATGACCACTACCGGACAGTTCGTCCGTCCCCGGATGGGGACCGGGAACATCCTGGTTCCGGCCGGGTCCCGGCGCGCGGCCCTCGCCGGGGTGGCGTTGCTGACCCGGTCCAAGCTGCCCGCGCTCGCCGCGCAGTGGGCGCTGTACGGCGCGGTGGCGGTGGCGGGACCACGGGCGGTGCCCGGACCCCGGGTCGGCTGGGACCCGCCGGGCGGCGCCGAGCGGTGGGCGGAGCTCGCGGCGCGGATCGGCCCGTTCGACGGCCTCGCCGTCTACGAGCGGCCGCAGGCGTCGCGGCGGGCGTCCGGGCTCGCGGCGGTCCTGCTGCGCCGCGGCCGGCCCCTCGGCTTCCTCAAGGTCCGCGCGGACCGGGGCGAGCTCGACCGGGAGCGGGTGGCGCTGTCGGCGTTCCCGGAGGGCAGGGCCGAGGGCTTCCGGGTGCCGCGGGTGCTCGACCGCGACGTGACGGCGGGCTGGAGCTGGATGCTCATCGAGGCGATGCCGCCGCGGCCCGCCCGCCCGGCGCGCGGCGCGGCGATCGGGCCGCTGGCCGCGGAGATCGGGCGGCGGCTGGCGGGGGTGCTGCCCCGCCCGTCCGGCACGCCCGGCCACTGGGCGCCGATGCACGGCGACCTGACCGCGTGGAACCTGCGCCGCTGCG
Source organism: Actinomadura roseirufa (assembly GCF_900659635.1). Taxonomy (GTDB): domain Bacteria; phylum Actinomycetota; class Actinomycetes; order Streptosporangiales; family Streptosporangiaceae; genus Spirillospora; species Spirillospora roseirufa. The sequence goes on from NZ_CAACVB010000017.1 coordinate 4,434, forward strand.
GCGCCGGCGCGCCCTGGCTGATCGACTGGGAGGACGCCTCGTGGGCGCCCCCCGACGCCGACCGCGTCTACTACGAGGCGACGCACGCGGTCGTGTTCGGCAGGCCGTCCGGCGCGGACGGCGCCACCGGCCCCGAGGAGGCGGTGGAGTTCTGGCGGGAGCGGGTGGCGCGGCGGTCCGGCGCCGACCACGACGCGCCGTTCAATGAGCGCCTGGACGCCGTCCTGCGCTCCATGACGCCCGTCCCCGTCTAGGACGCCGGTTCAGGACGCAGGGCTGTCAACAAGATGAGCGCCCCGGTGGGGTCACCGGGGCGCTCACTGCCTGCTCTTCGCGGGCGTCAGCCCACCGAGTTGGAGGCCGCGCTCGTGAGCGTGTTGCCCAGCGGGTCCTTCACTCGGATCTTGTAGGTGTGCTTGCCCTTGGGGGCCGCCGCGTCGGTGAAGCTCAGGTTCGGCCGGTTCCAGAACGTGGAGTTCTGCTTGACCGTGCCGATGGCGACGGTCCCGCTGTCGCGCAGCACCTCGTAGGTGAGGGCGACGTTGTCCATGTCCCAGGTGGCCCGCCAGTTGACCTTGTTCCTGGTGGAGCTGAGCTTGACCGCCTCCGGCGCCGCGAGGTCGGCCTTCACCGGGCCGGTCTTGTTCGGTGCCTTGGCCTTCACGGCGAAGCGGACGAGGCCCTGCTGCCCCTTGCCGTTGACCTTCGGGAACTCGCCGCCGATGGCGACGTAGGTCTCGTTGCCCGTGACGGCCCAGGCCGCCTGGTTCTGCTTGGTGAACGTCCCCACCGCGAGGGTCGGGAACCAGTGCAGCAGGCTCGGGATCGGCTGCTTGCTGTAGTTGCTGTTGGAGCCGGGGGGCGCCTGGTCACGGCCCGTCGCGACCTTGGTCTCGGCGAGCGTCCGGTGCCAGGTCTGGGGCTTGGTCTCCGGGAAGGCGCCCAGCGACTCGCAGGCGTGCGCGTGGGACACGCTGTAGACGGCCTGGCTCTGCGCGAAGATGCCGTAGGTCGCGCCGTAGCAGTTGTCCAGCCACGTCAGCTCGCCGTCGGCGGCCTTGGCGGCGAACCGGCCGTCGAACCAGTGGCCGCCCTCGCCGTCCGCCGAGCCGAAGACGGTGTCGCCCGACACGAACAGGTCGGTCACGTACGAGTAGTGCTCGTCGTCCTGCTTGGTCGGGATGGGGCGGCTGCTCCACTCCGCGGACGCGCCGTTGGAGGCGCTGACCGCGCCGATGCCGACGTGCTCGGCGCCGTTGAGCTTCTGGAACCGGCCGCCGATGAGCACCCGCGTGCCGCCGGGCGCCAGCGCCATCGCGAAGACCTCGTTGTCGTCCGCGGTGGGCCGCCAGGTGTCGACGTTGGCGCCGTTCGACGCCTTCACCGCCGCGAGCCTGGTCCGCGACTTGCCGTTGACGTTGAAGAAGTTGCCGCCGAAGTACACCGTCGAGGTGGTCGCGGCGATCGCGCGCACCTTGTTGCCGACCTTCGGCGCGAACGCGTCGACCAGTTTGCCGGTGGCGGTGTCGAACGCGGCGAGGCGGTTGTGCGCCTTGCCGTCGACGGTGGTGAACTCGCCGCCGACGTAGACGCGCTTGCCGTCGGGCGAGGCCACGATCCGCAGGCCCTGGCCGTCCAGCGAGTGCGCGAACGAGGTGACGAGGTTCCCGGTCGTGAGGTCGAACGCGAGGATGTTGTTGCGCGTGACCTCCTTGGCGTTGCCGGGCGCCGTGCCCGGCGGACGCGCCTTGGTGAACTTGCCGGTCGCGTAGACCGTGTTGCCGACCGTCGCCATGCTCCACACGACGCCGTCCACCTGCCAGGTCGGCAGCGGGTCGGCGCTCACCGTCGCCGGCGTGCCGACGCCGGGGGCGGTGTCGGCCCCGGCGGTGGCGACGGGCATGAAGGACGCGCCGCCGAGCGCGACGACGGCCGCGGCCGCCAGGCCCGCTCGCGTGCTCGCCCGGCGCTGTCGCAAAAGAGCTTTCACAAGTCGGATCCCTTGCTCCATGGGCTCCCTGTGACCCCTGCGGTCACTCCGGACTGGCGATCCTAGTGGCCGCGCCGCCCTCGACATCGGGCGACTTATGAAATCGTGACCGAATTCCGAAACTCCGGCCTTCGTCCATGCGGTATAGCGCTCTTTTCCGTCTTTTGTGAGAAGAAAGGCGCTCCGAGGCGTGAACCTCGGAGCGCCTTCGGGCGTCGCCGCCTCTTACCCCACCGGGCTTACTCCACCGTGGGCACCACGGCCTTGAGGTCGTCCACCGTCACGAGCACGGGCGCGTTGGTGGCGTTGCCCGCCAGGTAGGCGCGCACGCCGACCGAGCCCGGGGCCTGGAGGCCGGGGGTCGCGTCGGTGCCGGTGACCTGCCAGCCGGGCTCGGCCGTGCCGTCCGCCCAGACCTTCGCCCGCAGCGTGGCCGGAGCCGAGCCGGTGACCTGGAGCCGCAGCCGCAGCGGCGCGCCCGGGGCGTAGGTCAGCCCCGCGACCGTCTGCTCGCCGCCGATCGCGGTCTCGGTGTTGCCCGCGTCGGTGCGGCTGAGCTGCAGCGACACGACGCCGGACGGGCGGAGCCTGATCCGTGCCCGGTACTCGCCCTGACCGGCGACGCGGCGTCCGGCGGCCCAGACGTAGACGCCGTTGCCGGTGCCCTCCCTGTCGGCGGTGACCGTGAAGGTGAGGTCGGTGTCACCGGAGGACACGGCGCCGGCGTAGGCCCCGCCGTCCGCCTTGGCGGCGGTGAGCCCGATCCTGCCCGCACCGTCCACCGAGGTCGCGGCGCCGCTGCCGGCCATGGTCCAGGCGCCGCCGGTGTCGGCCGTCCCCCAGCCGTTCGCGACGGTGCGGCCGAACGCGTCGGCGGCGAGAGTCCTGGAGGTCACCGTGACGGGGTGCGCGGCCTCGCCGGTCGCGCCGCGGTCGTCGGTGACGACGAGCTTGACCGTGCGGGCGCCCGCGGAGGCGTAGGTGTGGGACGGCTTGGCGCCCGTGCCGGTCGCGCCGTCGCCGAAGTCCCACGCGTGGCCGGCCACGGAGCCGTCGGCGTCGGCGGAGCCCGACCCGTCGAACGCGCAGGTCAGCTCGTCGCAGGACACGGTGAACGCGGCCGACGGAGGCTGGTTGGGCTTGACCGTCCCGGTACCGAGCCCGCGGTGGCGGGCCACCTCGGCGGCGGTCAGCGCGCGCGGGTACACCGCCACCTCGTCGAGCGTGCCGTTGAGGAAGTTGCTGGACGGCTTGCTCGGCCAGCCGCTGAGGTTGTCGCCGCCGATCCGCCAGTAACCCGTGTAGTCCTCGCCGTTCTTCGCCGACGCGTCGGCTCCGGCCTGCGCGCCGTCGACGTACAGCCGCAGCCCGGTGGTCTCGTCGACGGTGCCGACGAGGTGATGCCACTTGCCGTCGTTGAGCCCGGCGCCGCTCTGCACGGTCTTGACCCCGCCGAAGTTGACGCCGAAGACCGCCCGGCCGTCGTTGGTCATGTACAGCTGGCGGTCGTAGCGCGCGCTGAGACCGGTCGCGGCGCTGCCGTAGCCGATGATCTTCCCGCCGGTGCGGGCGGTGGTCCGCACCCACGCCTCGACGCTCAGGTTCCTCGGCGCGGCGGCCGCGCCGCTCGCGCCGGTGCCCGTGGACGTGCCGCCGAAGGCGACCGCCCGGTCGGGATCGCCCACGAGGGCGCCGGACTGGCCGCGTGTCACGCCGGTGCCGAGCGTGAGGTCGTTCACGCCCGCGCGGTCGTAGGCGGGGCCGCCGCTCTCGTCGAGGCGCCAGTAGGCGGCTGCGCCGTCCGCGCCGACCTCGCCCGCGTAGGCTCCCAGCGTCCCGGCCGGGGTCACCGCGGCGGACGCGGCGCTGGCGGCGGCGTTGCCGGACGGGTCCACGGCCCGGACCTTGTAGGTGTGCGCGGTCCCGGGCGGGGCCGTCTTGTCGAGGAACGCCGCGCCGGGCTTGGACCAGAACGCCGACGGCTTCTCGACGGTGCCGATGGGGGCCGTGCCGTTATCCCGGAGCACCTCGTACTTCAGGGTGGCGTTGTCCATGTCCCAGGTGGTGGTCCACGAGACACGGACCGTCCCGTCGGGGAGAGCCTGCGCCTTCGGCGCCGCCAGTTCGGCGGCCTGCGGGCCGGCCTTGTTCGGCGCGTTCGCCTTCAGCGCGAAGCGGACGAGGCCCTGCTGTCCCTTGCCGTTCACCTTCGGGAACTCGCCGCCCATGGCGACGTAGGAGGCGTTGCCCGTGACGGCCCAGGCCGCCTGGTACTGCTTGGTGAACGACCCGGCCGCGAGCGTGGGGAACCAGTGCAGCAGGCTCGGGACGGGCTGCTTGCTGTAGTTGCTGTTCGAACCCGGTGGGGCCTTGTCGGCGCCCGTCGCGTAGGCCGTCTCGGCGAGCGCGCGATGCCACGTCGTCGGGCTGGTCTCGGGGAAGGCGCCCAGCGACTCGCAGGCGTGCGCGTGCGAGGCGCTGTAGATCGCCTGGCCCTGCGCGAACATGCCGTAGGTCGCGCCATAGCAGTTGTCCAGCCACACGAGGTCGCCGTTGGACGCCTTGGCGGCGAACCGGCCGTCGAACCAGTGGCCGCCCTCGCCGTCCGCCGAGCCGTAGACGGTGTCGCCCGACACGAACAGGTCGGTGACGTAGGAGAAGTGGGTGGCGTCCTTCTTCGTGGGGATGGGCCTGCTCGTCCACGTCGAGGTCGCCCCGGTGGACGCGTCCACCGCGCCGATGCCGACCTGGGCGGCCCCGTTCAGCCGCTGGAACCGGCCGCCGACGAGGACCCGCGTGGCGGTGGGCGAGAGCGCGAGCGCCATCACCTCGTCGTCGTCGGCCCTCGGCGTCCAGGTGTCGACGTTCGCGCCGTCGGAGGCCCGGACCGCGGCGAGCCGCGTCCGCGCCTTGCCGTTGACGCTGAAGAAGTTCCCGCCGAGGTACACGGTGGAGCCGGTCGCGGCGATGCCGCGGACCTTGGCCGACACCGATGGGCGGAAGGCCGGGTCGAGCGCGCCGGTGGCGGTGTCGAAGGCCGCGACGTGGTTGCGGGTCTGCCCGTCGACGGTGGTGAAGTCGCCGCCGACGTAGACGCGCCCGCCGTCGGGCGAGGCCACGATCCGCAGGCCCTGGCCGTTCAGCGTGTGGGAGAACGAGGTGACCAGCTCGCCCGTCGTGAGGTCGAACGCCAGGATGTTCTTGCGCGCCACCTCGCGCGCGTCCCCCGCGGACGTGCCCGGTGGACGCGCCTTGGTGAAGTCGCCGGTCGCGTAGACGGTGTTCCCGACGGTCGCCATGCTCCACACGACGCCGTCCACCTGCCACGTCGGCAGCGGGTCGGCGGTCACCGTCGGCGGCGTCCCGGCGGGAGGATCGGTGTCGGCGGCCGCCGGCACGGGCGGCAGCGCCGACGCGCCGAGCACCGCGGCCGAGACCGCGGTCACCGCCGCGACGGCCGTTCGGCGGACGCGCGCGGCGCCCGGATGCGAAAGTACAGATCTCACTGGCGTTCCCTTGAGCCTCGGCTTCCGTCCCCCCACGGCCACGGAAGTAAAGGCAGGGTAACCGAAGGGGAACATCTAGACTGCGCCTGACCAGTGACTTCAGCATCGACGACCGAGGAGAGAGTCGCATGTCCCACGGTGGAGCGCGCCCGCCGATCTTCGTCGCGACGGGTGCGGCCCTGGCCCTCGCGCTCGCGCTGACCGGCTGCTCCGGCGAGAAGAAGAAGGCCGCCGGCAAGCCCGCGCCGCCGCCGCCGAGCGCGCAGCCGGAGGCACAGGCCAACGCCGCGCCGGGGTCGCTCGCGCTGAAGTCGACGACGGGCCTGCGCAAGCCGGTGACCTACAACGACAAGGTCACCGTGGCGATCAGTGACATCCGTTATGTCAAGAGCAAGGGGCAGGGGCCCGGCGAGATCCCCGGCCGCGTCCTCACGATCTTCACGCTGCGCTTCGGCAACGGCTCGGCGCGGCCGCTGGACCTCAACAAGGTCCGGGTCGTCGCCCGTTACGGGCCGGCGAAGGCCCTGGCCAGCCCGACGTCCTACGCCAACATCAACGACTTCTACGGGACGGTCGCCGCGGGCGGGAAGCGCGCGGCGTCCTACGCCTTCGACCTGCCCGCGACCGGATACAAGCAGGTCACCCTCGGGGTCACCTTCGACGCCCAGCACAAGACCGCCCTGTTCGCGGGCTCCCTGCGGCACTGACCTCCGGGCCGTGGGAGCGACGCGAGTGGCCGGACGGCCGTGCGGTGGGTAATTTCGGTGGTCAACGGTCTCCGGGGGTCAAGGGGCAAGTCATGGCGCACAGCTCGCACCGCGCGGTCATCGTCCGGGTGCTCGCCCTGCCGGTGATCGCGGCGGTCGGTTTCCTCGGCTGGCAGCTGCCGCGCAGCCACGACGGCCCGCCCGCCCCCGCCGCGCCGCCCGGCCCCCCGGGCTCCGCGGCCGTCGGCGCCACCTCCTACAAGGTCCCGGGCGGGGCCCTGTTCGTGTCGCCGTCCGGGAGCGACGGCGCCGACGGCTCGAAGCGGCACCCGCTGCGGACGGTCGCCAAGGCGGTCGCCAAGGCGCGGCCGAAGGGCACGATCGTGCTGCGCGGGGGCGTCTACCACGAGACCGTGACCGTCCCGTCCGGCAAGCGGCTGACGATCCAGTCCCACCCCCGCGAGGCCGCCTGGTTCGACGGCGCCTCGCCCGTCACCGGCTGGCGCCCCGGCAACGCGGCCTGGGTGAAGGAGGGGTGGACGGCGCGGTTCGACGCCAGCCCCACCTACACGGCGGGCGCCGGGGAGAGCGGCGACGCCGACTTCCGGTTCGTCTCGCCCGACCACCCGATGGCAGCCCACCCCGACCAGGTGTGGGTCGACGGCGTCGCACAGCGCCAGGTCGGCCGGCGGGACCAGGTGACGGGCGGGACGTTCTACATCGACGAGGGCGCCCGCCGCCTCTACGTGGGCTCGGACCCGCGCGGGCACGACGTGCGGGCCAGCACGCTCGGCGAGGCGATCACCGTGCAGGGGGCGGGCTCGGTGCTGCGCGGTTTCGGCGTCCGCCGGTACGCCACCGCGCTCCCCCAGATGGGCAGCGTGAAGGTCACCGCCCCGGACGTCACCGTCGAGAACGTGGTCGTCGACGACTCCGCCACGACCGGCCTCAGCGTCCTCGCCCCGCACGCCCGGATCCGGCGGGTCACCACCGAGCGCAACGGGCTGCTCGGCGTCCACGCCAACCAGGCCGACGACCTGCGGCTGGAATCGGTGCGCAGCGCGGGCAACAACGTGGAGCGGTTCAAGTACTCGCCGGTGTCGGGGGGCATCAAGGTCACCCGGTCGCGCAAGGTCGCCGTCGTCGGCGGCGCGGTCGCCGGCAACCTCGGCAAGGGCGTCTGGATGGACGAGTCCGTCTACGACATCACGCTGGCCCGCAACCGGATCGTCCGCAACGCCGACCACGGCGTGTCGCTGGAGCTGAGCGCCAAGGCCGTCGTCGCGGGCAACGTCATCGCCGACAACGGCGGTGACGGCGTGAAGGTGAACGACACCTCCGACGTCCAGATCTGGAACAACACGCTGACCGGGAACGGCCGCACGGTCCACCTCGTCCAGGACGGCCGCCGCCGCGACGACCCCCGCACGCCCGGCCGCGACCCGCGGCAGAAGGGCCCGGACCCGGCGATGACCTGGCGCGTCGAGAAGATCACCGTGAGCAACAACACGCTCGCCGACGCGCGCCCCGACACCCCGTGCCTGCTGTGCGTGGAGGACGCCTCCGGCGAACGCGGCGCCGGGCGGATGGGCCTGACCGTCAACGGCAACGTCTACGTCCGGCCCGACACGCACGCCCCGCGCACGCTGGTGCTGTGGGCGCGCGGCTCGGGCGGCCGGACGACCTACACCGACCTCGGCCGGTTCCGATCGGAGACCGGCCAGGAGGCCCGCGGCCAGACCCACGACTCCTCCGCCGCCGCCGACGGCCAGGGCACCTTGGAACGAACGGTCGCCGGCGAGGCCGACGCGTCCGCCGCACTCCCCCTACCGGACTTCGTGGCCCGCCTCCTGGGCAAACCGGCAGGCGCCCGCCACGTAGGCACCTGGCTCTTCTGACCGAACCACCGACCCTGGAAACAACTCCGAACGGTCCTCAGCCGTCACGCGAGCGCGCGACCTGACCGGCGGGGCGAAGCCGGAGGCGAGCCCCGCCGGGAAGATCGCGAAGCGATTCGCGCTCGCACAAGAACGGTCACGAAGCGAGCGCCAGCGAGCGAAGTGGGCCGGGCTTGCAATTAGTACTGCCAAGGGAAGGTGCGGTCGAGGAGGGCTTCGAGGTCGGCGTTGAAGGGGGCGTAGTGCTCGGCCAGGCGTCGCCGTGTCTCCGGCGCGAGGTCCTGGCTCGGCGCCGCGTTCCACACCTTGATCGCGGAGGGCGGCAGTGGCGCGGGCTCCAGGCCGAGGAACCGCGCGACACCGTCGATGGCGGTCTGCGGGTCGGCGTAGAAGTCCTCGGCGGCGAGGACGTGGATCCGCTCGGCCGGGAAGTGCTCCATCCAGCGCCGCAGGTGCGGCGCGTACTCGCCCTGCGCCCGGTAGGACTGCTGCTCGTGCGCGTAGCTGATGTAGCCGGGTTCGGCGGCGATGCGCTCCTCCTCGCCTTCGAGGCGGCCCGCCTCGGCCTCCAGCGCCTCCTCGAACGTCGCCAGTTCCTCGGCGTCCTGCCGGCGCCGCTCCCGGTAGTGGGAGAACGCGCGCTCGATCGGGTCGCGCAGCACCAGCAGGATCCTGGCCTCGGGGACGTCGCGTCCGGCCCGCTCCGCCGCGAGGGGATGGAACAGGTAATAGGGCGACCCCTCCCCCACGACCTTGCCGGACCGGCGGGCCGAGGCGGGGAAGTGCGACCGGTACCAGGCGCTCCCCTTGGTGTAGTGGGAGTCGAAGTAGTGGACGCCCTTGGTGTGGTTGTCCTTGGGGAGCAGCCGCGCGTTCGGGAACAGCGGCATCACCCGGGGATGCTCCAGCAGCGTGTAGTACAGCGACGTGGAACCGCCCCGCTTCGCGCCGATCAGCAGGAAGTCGGGGCCGGGGCGCAGCGCGGCGGTGCTCATCCCGTAGCCGCGGATCACCGATCGGCCCGCGGAGACGACCGGGCCGGGGAGGGTCGCTCGATTCACAGCGGACAGGGTACCGGCCCGTCGCCCGTATTCTTGGCTGAGTCTTAACCGGGCCGCCCTTATACCGGCATCCTGGACGGGCACGGTCCGGCGGCACGGTTCCGCGGCGGGGACCGGCGGCACGGGCTTCGGCGAGCGATCTGTGGGGGCGCCATGGCAGTCACCGGCGTGGCGGTACGGGGACTGTTCCCGCGCCGCCGGCCGCCCGCGGCGAGCGCCGGGTGGTGGGCGTGGACGCTGCCGCTCGCCCTCATGCTCGCCAGTGACTACAAGCTGCGCAGCCGCGCGGTCGACCAGGCCGTGGGCGGCAGCGCCGACCTGACCGTCCTGGTGGAGGTCGCCATCTACGGGATGGCCGCCCTCTATCTGGTGCACAGGTTCGGGCTGCGGGCCCCCACCCGCCGCATCACCGGGCTGCTGTTCGCCGCCTGGGCGTTCTGCGGGTACGTGGCGTTCTCGGCGCTGTGGTCGCCGTTCAAGTCGCTGGGGATGGTCCGCGGCGCCCAGCTGATGATCACCATGCTGGTCGCGCACACGGTGGCGACCCGGGCGACGCCGGGCGACCTGCGCCGGCTCGCGCACGCGTTCGTCGGGATCGTGATCGCGTCGGTCGGCATCGGGGTCGTTCACCCCTTCCCCCGCACCCATCTGACCGAGAACCGCTTCAACTGGCTGTACGTCCACCCGGTCATCGCCGGCGTGTACCTGGGCATCGCCGTCCTGCTGACGGTGGGCTTCCTGATCCGCTGGACGACGCCGGAGGACCGGCTCTGGCATCCGGCGATCTACGCGGGGGCGCTGGTCGTGCTGACGGGGGCGCTCGTCGCCACCGGCACGCGCGGCGCGGCGCTCGGCTGCGCGGCGGGCCTGCTGGTGCTGCTGGCCACCGCGCGGGGCCCGAAGGGCCGGATCGACCTGGTGGTCCTCGGCATGGCCGTGACCGTCCTCGCGGTGCTGGCGTTCTCCGACACCATCCTGGCGTTCGTGGCGCGCGGCGAGACGGCGGAGAAGCTGGCCTCGCTGAACTCCCGCACTGATCTGTGGTCGCTGGCGATGACGGCCTACTCCGAGGAGCCGATCTTCGGCCGCGGGCTCGGCGCCTCGCGCGGGCTGTTCCTGGACGACATGGGCCTCGGCGGCGGGCACAACGCGTTCGTCAACGCCCTGGTCGACAACGGGACGGTCGGCACCGCGGCGTTCGCGGCGCTGCTGCTGACGCTCGGGTTCGTGCTGCTGGTGGTGACCCGGTACCGGACGCTGCGCGCGGACGCGGGCATGCTCCTCGGCGTCCTCGGGTTCTTCCTCGCCGACAGCATGACCACCGAGGGCCTGGCGGCGCCCGCGAACGTCTCCAACGTGTGGCTGCTGCTGCTCGTCGCGTGGGCGGAGACGCTGCGCCGGCAGGGCGACGGCCTGGTGGCGCCCGCCGGGGCCGGCCACGGAGCCGTCCCGGTGCCGGGCGGCGCGTCGTTGACGGCGTCGGTCGCGGCGTCTGTCACGGAGCCGGTCGCGGCGGCGGAGGCGCAGCCGGACGGCCCGGCCGGCGGGCCCGGCCGCGAGGCAGGGCGCACGGCTCTGGACAGCGGAGCCCTTCGCGCTCTGACGTCCGGGCCCTGGTCAACCGTGCCGGGGTCGGCTCTGCCGCCGTCCCCGGATGTAGAGGGCTCCTCCGAGGAGCCCTAGCAGCACCAGGCCGATGAGGGCGCCGGTGCCGAGCAGCCCTCCGGGCGGTCCCGACTTGGACGGGATCGTCACCGGCGACTGGTCGGCCAGCGGCACCGTCCCCGGCGACGCCGAGGCCGACGCCGCCGTCGCGGGCCGCGCGCCGTCCGGCAGCGCCACGGCCCGGAACACCGGCTTGGCGCCGGGGTCGGCGATGAGGACGCGCCGGCCGTCGGAGGCCACCGCGAACGCGTTCCCGCTCAGCCGGGCGGCGGTCCGCACGACCTGGCCGACCTCCGCCCGGATCCCGGGCAGCACCCGCACGTCGCGGGTCGTCTTGAGGACCACGCGGCCGTCACGGGTGAACTCCCCGCCCCGGACGGGGAACGCCAGCGTCCGCAGCCGGGTCAGCGCGTTGCCCTGCGGGCCGAGGACGCCGGGGAGGGCGAACACGGCGGCGGCGGTCGCGCTCCTGGTGATGATGTAGACGCGGCTCTCGGCGGGGTCGGCGAGCAGCGCGCCGCCCTGGTGGCCCCCGTCGGGGTACTTGACCCGGAACGACTTGACCGGCAGCGCGCCGCCGGAGAGCGCGGCCGGCTCGGCGACCCGGTGCAGGGTGAGGCTGCCCGCGCGGCCCTCGTCGAGGTCGCCGACGAACAGCCCGGACTCGCCCGAGCCGTTCTTCACGATCGTGATCGCGTTCAGCCGGCCGGCGGCCGCGCCCGCGAGCGTGTAGGTCGCGCGGGTGCGGCCGCGGGCGTCGAGCGCGAAGAGCAGCGGGCGGCCGGTTCCGGCCGCGATCGTCCACCAGATGTCCGGGTGCAGCACGCCCGCGACGAGACCCGACGGGTTGGCGAGCCGGGGGTCGGCCGGCCGGAAAGCGGGCGTCGCGGGAGCGGTGCTGGTCACGGCCGGGCCCGGTGCCGGGCTGGGTCTCACGGCGGGCGCCGCGGCGCGCGCGGGAGCGGGCGCGGGGGATATCGGGACCACGAGCGCGGCCGCCGCGCCACCGGCGGCGAGGCGGAGCGCACGGGAGGAGTGGGCTCTCATGCTGTGACGTCCATCTCTGCGGGGGGCCGTGTGGCATTCTTGCGCATGTGGATCCACTCAGCATCAACGGTACTTACTTGTTCACCCCCCGCGTGCACGGTGACCAGCGCGGATCGTTCCATGAGTGGCTCCGGAGCGACGACCTCCAGAAGCATGTCGGGCACCCGATGAACATCGCGCAGGCGAACTGCTCGGTGTCCAGCCGGGGCACCCTGCGCGGCGTCCACTTCGCGGACGTCCCGCCGGGGCAGGCGAAGTACATCACCTGCATGCGCGGCGCGATCCTGGACGTCGTCGTGGACCTGCGGGTCGGCTCCCCCACCTTCGGGCGGTGGGAGTTCGTGCGGCTGGACGACGAGACCCGCGGCTGCCTGTACGTCGCCGAGGGTCTCGGGCACGGCTTCATGGCCCTGACCGACGACGCGACCGTGATCTACATGTGCTCGGAGCCCTACACCCCGAAGCGCGAGCACGGGATCCACCCGCTCGACCCGGAGATCGGCATCGAGTGGCCCGCGGACGTCGAGCACGTCCTGTCGGAGAAGGACGCGACGGCGCCCTCTCTGCAGGAGGCCCTCGCCACCGGGCTGCTCCCCCGCTACCAGGACTGCCTCGATCACTACGCCAGGCTCGGGTCGCCGCTCTGAGCTCCGCGCAGCGCGGGCCAGGCGGCGTGCAGCGCCGCGCGCCAGTCGCGCATGGGCGCCAGCCCCGCCGCCGCCCAGCGGTCGTGGCCGAGGACGCTGAACGCGGGACGGGGCGCGGGCCGCGCGAACCGGCCGGCGGTCGTCGGCCGGACCCGGTCCGGATCGTGGCCGAGCAGCGTGAACACCTCGCGGGCCAGCCCGTACCAGCTCGTGCGCCCCGCGTTCGTCCCGTGGTAGATCCCCGCCGGGGCCCGCGACGACCCGAGCAGGACGATCCGGTCGGCCAGGTCACCGGTCCAGGTCGGCTGGCCCACCTCGTCGTCGACGACGTCGACGGTGTCGCGCTCGGCGGCGAGCCGCGCCATCGTCGCGACGAAGTTGCGGCCGTGCGCGCCGTACAGCCAGGCGGTGCGGACCACGTAGCCGCGCTCGTAGCCGAGCACGGCCCGCTCGCCCGCGAGCTTGGTGCGCCCGTAGGCGTTGACGGGGGCGGTCGGCGCGTCCTCGGCGAACGGCTCCCCGGCCTTCCCGTCGAAGACGTAGTCGGTGGACGGCTGCACGAGCCGCGCCCCGATCGCCGCGCAGCCCTCGGCCAGCACCCGGACCGCCGTGCCGTTGACGGCGAGCGCCTCCTCCTCGTGGGCCTCGGCGTCGTCCACGGCCGTCCAGGCGGCGCAGTTGACGACGACCTCGGGCCGGTGCCGCAGCAGCGCCGCGCTCACGGCGCTCGCGTCCCGCAGGTCCAGGACGTCCCGGGGGCAGGCGGCGACCTCGACGTCCGCGGCCCGCAGCCGCGCCACCAGGTCGGTGCCGAGCATCCCTCCGGCGCCGGTGACGAGCCAGCTCATGCCGCGTCCTCGGTGCGCTTCTTCAACGGCTCCCACCAGGTCCGGTTCTCGGCGTACCAGCGGACGGTCTCGGCTAGCCCCTCCTCGAACGGCACACGCGGAGCGTAGCCGAGCGCGCGCAGCCGGGCGTCCGACAGCGAGTAGCGGCGGTCGTGGCCCTTGCGGTCCTCGACGCGCTCCACCCGGTCCCAGCCGGCACCGAGCGCGTCCAGCAGCCGCCGGGTGAGCTCCAGGTTCGTCAGCTCCGCCGTCCCGGCGATGTGGTAGACCTCACCGGGCGCGCCGCGCTCGGCCGCCACCTGGATGCCGCGGCAGTGGTCGGCGACGTGGATCCAGTCGCGGACGTTCCCGCCGTCGCCGTACAGCGGGACGGTGCGCCCGTCCATCAGGTTGGTGGCGAACAGCGGGACGACCTTCTCCGGGTACTGGTACGGCCCGTAGTTGTTGCCGCAGCGGGTGATGCTGACGGGCAGCCCGTGCGTCCGCGCGTACGCCCGCGCGATCATGTCTCCGCCCGCCTTGGCCGCCGAGTACGGCGAGTTCGGCGCGAGCGGCGCGTCCTCGTCCCAGGAGCCCTCGTCGACGCTGCCGTACACCTCGTCGGTGGAGATCTGCACGACCCGCGGCGTCCCCGCGTCCAGGCACGCCTGCATCAGCGTCTGCACGCCGAGGACGTTGGTGCGGACGAACTCGCCGGCGCTCGCGATGGACCGGTCGACGTGCGACTCGGCCGCGAAGTTCAGCACCGCGTCGTGGCCCGGGACCACCTCGGCGAGCAGTTCGGCGTCGCACACGTCGCCCCGCACGAACGTGTACGCCCCGTCGACGGGCTCCAGGTTGGCGAGGTTGCCCGCGTAGGTGAGCTTGTCGAGCACGGTCACCGCCGCGCCCGCCCACTCCGGGTAGGCGCCGCGCACCAGCTCCCGCACGTACTGCGATCCGATGAAACCGGCTCCGCCGGTGACCAGCACCCGTGGCGCGCTCATTTGCCGATCTGCACTTTGCTGTGGTCTCCCAGTACGAGCCGGTGCGCCTTCGGCACCCGGGGGGCGGGCGTGACCTCGGCCTCACGGCCGATCAGGGAGCATTCGATGCGGCCGACACCGTCGATGGACGCGCCGCGCAGCACGATCGAGTACTCGATCTCGCTGTCGATGACCGCGCAGTCGCGGTCGATGGAGGTGAAGGGACCGAGGTAGGAGTCGCGGACGACCGAGCCGGCGCCGACGATCACCGGGCCGACGATCCGGGAGCCGGCGACGCGGGCGCCCGTCTCCACCACGACCCGGCCGATCAGCTCGCTGGCGTCGTCGACCTCGCCCTCCACCCGGGGCTCGGCGCTCTCCAGGACGAGCCGGTTGACCTCCAGCATGTCGGTGACGTTGCCGGTGTCCTTCCAGTAGCCGGTGATCACGGTGGACTCCACCCGGTGGCCGTGGTCGATCAGCCACTGGATCGCGTCGGTGATCTCCAGCTCGCCGCGCCCGGACGGCTTCAGCTCGGCGACGGCCTCGTGCACGGCGGCACCGAACAGGTAGACCCCGACGAGCGCCAGGTCGCCCTTGGGGTGCTCGGGCTTCTCCTCCAGCCCGACGACCCGGCCGTCCCCGTCGAGCTCGGCGACGCCGAACGCGCGCGGATCGGAGACGCGGGTCAGCATGATCTGCGCCGCGGGCCGGTCCGTGCGGAACCGCCCGACGAGGTCGTCGATGCCGCCGACGACGAAGTTGTCGCCGAGGTACATGACGAAGTCGTCGCCTGCGAGGTACTCGCGGGCGATCAGCACGGCGTGCGCCAGCCCGCGCGGGGCGTCCTGGCGCAGGTAGGTGACCTCCAACCCGAACCGCGACCCGTCGCCGACCGCCGCCCGGATCTCCGCCTCGGTGTCGCCGACGACGATGCCGACCTCGCGGACGCCCGCGTCCCGGATCGCCTCCAGCCCGTAGAACAGCACGGGCTTGTTCGCGACCGGGACGAGCTGCTTGGCGGAGGTGTGCGTGATCGGGCGGAGCCGGGACCCGGATCCGCCCGCCAGCACGAGCGCCTTCACTCGGCGGCTCGCGGGCGGCCCGGGGGGACGGGCTGGTTCACGGGGGACTCCAGTGCTGCCGGGGGGCGGGTTGACACCCGACATTACCGGCAGATTTCCCCCCTCGCCGCCACGCGTCCGGCCCTGGACGCGGAGGTGAACCTCACCCGCCCGATGGCCGTCGGCCGCTCGCCGCTACCGGGCGCTGGTGATCATCCCGGCCGCCACGGTGTTGTTGGTGGCCTCGTCGATGAGGATGAAACCGCCGGTCAGCCGGTTGCGGCCGTAGTCGTCGACGAACAGCGGCTGGGTGACCCGCAGCGAGATCCGGCCGATCTCGTTCAGGCCGAGCGCGGTGGCCTGCTCGTCGCGGTGCAGCGTGTTCACGTCCAGCCGGTAGTGCAGCTCCTTGACCAGGGCCTTCGCCGTCCGCGTCGTGTGCTTGACGATCAGCTTCGTGCGCGGCGTGAGGGCCCGGTCCGGGGTCATCCAGCAGATCATGGCGTCGAGGTCCTGCGCGGTCTCCGGCCGGTTGTTCGGCCGGGCGATCATGTCGCCGCGGGAGATGTCGATGTCGTCGGCCAGCCGCAGCGTGACCGACATCGGCGCGTACGCCTCCTCGACCGGGCCGTGCGGCCCGTCGATGGCGGTGATCGTCGTGGTCAGCCCGGACGGCAGGTGCACGACCTCGTCGCCCGGCTTGAGCACCCCGCCCGCCACCTGCCCCGCGTAGCCGCGGTAGTCGTGCAGGTCGGGGTCGGTGGAGGCGTGCGGCCGGATCACGTACTGGACGGGGAACCGGACGTCGATCAGGTTGCGGTCCGAGGCGATGTGGACGTGCTCCAGGTGGTGCAGCAGCGACGACCCGTCGTACCAGGGCATGTTCACGCTGCGCTCGACCACGTTGTCGCCGTGCAGCGCCGACAGCGGGATGAACGTCAGGTCGGTCACCTCCAGCTTGGAGGCGAACGCGGTGAACTCGTCCACGATCCGCTCGTACACGTCCTGGTCGTAGCCGACCAGGTCCATCTTGTTGACCGCCACGACCAGGTGCGGGACCTGCAGCAGCGTCGTGAGGAACGCGTGCCGGCGGGACTGCTCCAGGATGCCCTTGCGCGCGTCCACCAGGATGATCGCCAGGTCGGCGGTCGAGGCGCCGGTCACCATGTTGCGGGTGTACTGGATGTGCCCGGGCGTGTCGGCGATGATGAACTTGCGGCGCGGCGTCGCGAAGTACCGGTAGGCGACGTCGATCGTGATGCCCTGCTCCCGCTCGGCCCGCAGGCCGTCGGTCAGCAGCGCCAGGTTGGTGTACTCCTCGCCGCGGTCGGCGCTCGTGCGCTCCACCGACTCCAGCTGGTCCTCGAAGATCGACTTCGAGTCGTAGAGCAGCCGCCCGATCAGGGTGGACTTGCCGTCGTCCACGCTCCCGGCCGTCGCGAAACGCAGGATGTCCATCTGCTTGCCCGGCTTGCCCTGCGCGAGGGAAGTCGTCGTGGCGGCCATTAGAAGTAGCCCTCCTTCTTGCGGTCCTCCATGGCGGCCTCGCTGGCCCGGTCGTCGGCGCGGGTCTGGCCGCGCTCGGTGATCCGCGTGCTGGCGATCTCCTCGATCACCTGCTCCAGCGTCACCGCGGCGGACTTCACCGCGCCCGTGCAGGACGCGTCGCCGACCGTCCGGTAGCGGACGGTCGCCTCGAACGCCGGCTCGTCCTCGCCCCGGTTCGTGTACGGCAGGTCCGCCAGCAGCATCCCGTCCCGCTCGAACACCTCGCGGGTGTGCGCGAAGTAGATCGACGGCAGCTCCAGCTCCTCGCGCCGCACGTAGTCCCAGATGTCCAGCTCCGTCCAGTTGGACAGCGGGAACACCCGGACGTGCTCGCCGCGCCGGATCCTGGTGTTGTACAGGTTCCACAGTTCGGGCCGCTGGTTCTTGGGGTCCCACTGCCCGAACTCGTCGCGGAAGGAGACCACGCGCTCCTTGGCGCGGGCCTTCTCCTCGTCCCGGCGGGCACCGCCGAACGCCGCGTCGAACCCGTGCTCCTCGATCGCGTCCAGCAGCGTGGTGGTCTGCAACCGGTTCCGGGACGCGCGGCGCCCCGTCTCCTCGACCACGCGGCCGCCGTCGATCGACTCCTGGACCGACGCCACCACCAGCCGCACGCCCGTCTCGGCGACCCGCCGGTCGCGGAAGTCGATCACCTCGGGGAAGTTGTGGCCGGTGTCGACGTGCATCACCGGGAACGGGATCGGCGCGGGCCAGAACGCCTTCTGGGCCAGGCGCAGCATGACGATGCTGTCCTTGCCGCCCGAGAAGAGCAGCACGGGCTTCTCGAACTCGGCCGCCACCTCCCGGATGATCTGGATCGACTCGGCCTCGAGGACGTCTAGTTGTGACAGCAGATAATCGCAACGCTGCATGGTCTGGGGCTCTCTCCACGCTGGACTGGCAGATGCACCGGTGGCCTGGGGACCGGCTGGGCCGGACTAGGGCATGCCTTCCCCACCGGATCGAACGTCATCCCGCCGGGTTTTCGTCCCGCCGGGTCAGAGGCGGGTCACTCCGGAAGGGCGCCGCCCACGTCCCGGATGCCGGTCAGCAGCGTCGACGCCGACACGGGGTGACAGACCAGGATATCCGGCAGCCAGGGGTCGTCCCGGTTGTAGGCCAGCGACGCCCCGTCCACCCGCGAGGCGTGCGCCCCGGCGGCCGACGCGACCGCCACGGGGGCGGCCGAGTCCCACTCGTACTGGCCGCCCGCGTGCGCGTAGGCGTCCACCTCGCCGAGCAGCACCGCGGAGATCTTCGCCCCCGCCGATCCGATCGGCACCAGCTCCACGTCCAGGTCGAGCCGCTCGGCCAGCAGCGTCACGAACTCCGGCGGCCGGGTGCGGCTGACCGCGATCCGCAGCTTCCCGGCGTCCGGCGCGGGAGCGTGCAGCGGCACCTCGCGCGGCAGGTCCCGCGCGGCGCGGCCCGCGGCCGTCCCGCCGGTCACCTGGTCGGCCCCGCCCGGCTCCTCGCGGACGAGCAGCGCGCCGCCCGTCGCGGCCGTGCGCAGCGTCAGTCCCTGCGCCGGGAGCGCCACGGCCCCGGCCGTCAGCCGCCCGCCGGACCCGCCGCCGGCGGCGCGCTCCCACAGCGCCACGTGGACGGCCCAGTCGCGGCGGCCCTCCTCGGAGTACTCGCGGGTGCCGTCGAGGGGATCCACGATCCACACGCGGCGGGCCGCGCGGCGCTCGGCGTCGGTGGTGTTACCGGTCGGTGCCCGGTCCGAGCCGCGGGCGCGCTTGCCGGCGACGGAGGAACGGCCTTCTTCGGAGAGGACGGCGTCGCCGGGACAGCGCTCGGCCAGCGCCGCCATGAGGTACTCGTGCGCCCGCAGGTCGCCGGTGTCCTTCAGGGCACGCGCGTCGGCGAACCCCACCTCGTCCCGTACGCCCAGCAGCAGCCGCCCCGCGGCTCCGGCGAGTTCCGCCGCGAGCGCGTGGTCGTCCACCGCCGCAATCTCCGTCATCCCTCGATCACATTCCCGGGCTCGACTGGTCTGCTCGACCTACATTCTCATGGATACCCGACCGGCGCTTGTGCCCGGGTGCCAAGGTCCCCGCGGAAGCACCGGACGGACACCGTTAACGGACCACCCGGGGCCGGGAGCGTTCTAGTACGCTCCGGAGCCGCGGAAGACGGCCGACCAGGTCTTCCACATGATCTGCAGGTCGAGGGCGAGGGACCAGTTGTCGACGTAGCGCAGGTCGAGCCGGACCGACTCCTCCCACGTCAGGTCGGAGCGGCCGCTGACCTGCCACAGCCCGGTGAGGCCCGGCTTGACCACCAGCCTGCGGTAGACGTCGCCGCCGTACTGGGCGACCTCCTCCGGCAGCGGCGGGCGCGGGCCGACCAGCGACATGTCGCCGCG
Source organism: Actinomadura roseirufa (assembly GCF_900659635.1). Classification (GTDB taxonomy): domain Bacteria; phylum Actinomycetota; class Actinomycetes; order Streptosporangiales; family Streptosporangiaceae; genus Spirillospora; species Spirillospora roseirufa. The sequence goes on from NZ_CAACVB010000017.1 coordinate 23,751, forward strand.
GACGACGTTGAACAGCTGGGGCAGCTCGTCCAGGGAGTAGCGGCGCAGCCAGCGCCCGACCCGGGTGATCCGCGGGTCCTCCTTGATCTTGAAGAGCACGCCGTCGTTCTCGTTGCTCTCCAGCAGCGCGCGCTTGCGCGCCTCGGCGTCGACGACCATCGTGCGGAACTTCAGCACGGTGAACTCGCGCCCGCCGCGGCCGACCCGGATCTGCCGGAACATCACCGGGCCCTGGCCGGAGATCTTGATCAGGAACGCCACCACCGCCAGCAGCGGGCTCAGCAGCACCAGCCCGGTCAGCGCGGCCGCCCGGTCGAACAGGCCCTTGAGGACCTTGCGGCCGCCGTCCAGCTCGGGGTGCTCGACGTGCAGCAGCGGCAGCCCCGACACCGGCCGGATGGAGATCCGCGGGCCGGTGACGTCCATCAGCGCCGGCGCGACGACCAGCTCGACGTCGTCGCGCTCGATCTGCCAGGCCAGCCGGCGCAGCGCCACGCCGTCCATCTCCGGGCAGGCCAGCACCGCGACCGAGTCGGCGCCGATCCGGTCGGCGACCGCCGCCGCGTGACCGAAGTCGCCCATGACCGGGACGCCCTCCACCTCGGCGACGGCATCGTCGCCGGACACCAGCGGGGCGGGCAGGCAGACCGCCGCGATGCTCATGCCGTGGTAGCGCTTCTGCCGCAGCAGCCGGATCAGGTCGGCGACGGACGTGCGGTGCCCGACGGCCACCACGCGCCGCATGCAGTCGCCGTTCCAGCGCTTGCGGTGCAGCCATTTGCGCAGCCGGTAGCGCGCCACGACCGCCAGGAGCGTTCCGAAGGGCATCGCCATGACGACGTAGCCGCGCGCCACCTCCGTCTTGGTGGCGTAGGCGAGGATCGCGAGCGTCGCGGTGTAGATGAACCCGGCCCGCAGGACGCGGTGGAACTCCTCGTAGCCGACGCCTATGTACCGCGGCTGGTAGGCCCGGCAGAGGATCAGCATCGGGATCCAGAGCACGGGCAGCGCGACGGTCAGCACGACGTACGGCACCGTCGGCTCGCTCGGCACGCCCGGGAAGCGCAGCCCGAACGCGATCATGCCCGCGGCCAGCATGCTGAGGAAGTCGAGGGCGCCGGCGACCCGCCGGTACCCGACGCTCCAGCTCTGGGACGACGTGCGGCGCGGCTGGTGGCCGGTCGATGACCCGGTCTGAACCTTGTCAACGACGGCCATACGCTCACCAACCCTTTAACGCGCGCCCCGGAAAGCTCGATCCACCTCGAAGACGGCCGAACGTCGCTTCAGGTTCACAAACATCCCGAAGTCTCGTTTGATGCATCTTACGAGCGCATCGCCCCGATCGAGACCCTAGACGCCGCACTCGCCACCAAAGCGACCGGGACCGGCCGCACTCCGGAGACTTTTTTCTCACCTGAGTGACACCCCCGGGACGCCCGCGCGGCGCCGCGCCCGGCCGGGCGCCCGGCTCAGCCGACGTGGAAGGTGTTCTGCGCCGCGGCGAGGCCCCCGGCGATGAGCGCCTCGACGGCGTCCGCCGCGCGCTCGACCTCCAGGGCGAGCTCCTTGCGTTCGGCGGCGGAGAAGTCCTTCAGCACGAACGCGGCGGGGTCCATCCGGCCGGGCGGACGTCCCACCCCGAACCGGACGCGCAGGTACTCCTTGTCACCCAGCGACCGGGTGATGGACCGCAGCCCGTTGTGGCCGTTGTCACCGCCGCCCTGCTTCAGCCGCACGGCCCCATAGGGGATGTCCAGCTCGTCGTGGACGACGATGAGGTGCTCCAAGGGCACCTTGTAGAAATCGCGCAGGCCCTTCACGGGCCCGCCCGAGTCGTTCATGTACGTGCGCGGCTTCGCCAGCACGGCGCGCGCGCCCGCGAGCCGTCCTTCCAGGACGTCGGACCGGGTCCTGTGCGACTTGAACTTCCCCCCGGCGCGGCCGGCGAGGACGTCCAGCACCATGAACCCGGCGTTGTGCCGGTTCCCGGCGTACGACGGACCGGGGTTCCCCAGCCCGACCACCAGCCAGCCGTCCGAACTCACCCGAACTCCCTACAGCGGACGGTCCCCGCGGGTGCGCGCACCCGCGGGGACCGACATGACCGTGTCGTGAGGACCCGGTACCCGGATCACTCGCCCGCGGGCTCGCCCTCGGCCTCGGCCGTCTCGCCCTCGGCCGCCTCGGCGCCCTCGGCGGGCTCGGTGGAGACGGTCGCGTCGACGATCTGGACGATCAGCGTCTCCTCGTCGGCGGCCAGCGTCGTGCCGGAGGGCAGCTTGAGGTCCTTCGCGAGCACCTGGGTGTCGATCGCCAGGCCGGTGATGTCCAGGTCGACCGACTCGGGGATGTGGGTCGCCTCGGCCTCGACCGAGATCTGCACCTCGGTCTGGACGAGCCGGCCGCCCGCGACCACGTCGCCGACGACGTTCACGGGCAGGTCGACGGTGACCTTCTCGCCGCGCTTCACCAGCAGCAGGTCGACGTGCTCCAGGAAGCCCTTGACCGGGTCGCGCTGGACGTCCTTGGGCAGCGCCAGCTCGGCGCCGTTGCCCAGGCCCTCGATGGTCAGCAGCACGTTGGGGGTCTTGAGCGCGAGCATCAGCTCGTGGCCCGGGAGGGAGATGTGCTGGGGGTCGGTGCCGTGACCGTAGAGGACGGCGGGCACCTTGCCGGCCCGGCGGGTGCGCCGCGCGGCACCCTTACCGAACTCGGTGCGCGGCTCGGCGGCAATACGTACCTCGGACACGGCGAAAACTCCTCGTTGTTGCGATCCACGGCCGTCCTGGCATGGACGTCCGCTGCGGACAGAGCGAATCAGGCGTTGCTCGATGCGTCAGGCGCCTCGAAGATTCTTTGCGTTCCTCGGGGAGTGCGGGTCCTGTACCGGCACCGCACTGAACGACCCGGGGCATACGCGGATTCATCAAGTCTAGCCGATCGGCGCTATGCGCAACGCCAGAGGGCTTGCATACGCGTGCCCGGCGGCCCCCGCGGCGGCGGGCGCCGGGAGACCGCGCGGGAGACCGTGCGGGAGACGACGAGGGAGGCTTACGCGGGCCAGGCGGCGAGAGCGGTCCGGGCGATCGCGAGCAGGTCGTCGCGGGTGGCCCCGTCCCGGGCCTGCTGGGACATCCCCTGAATGGTGGCGCCGAGGAACCGCGCCAGACCACGGGCGTCGGTGCCGGACGGCAGGACCCCGGCCCGGACGTCGGCGTCGACGAGCTTCTCAAGGGCGGCGACGTTGGCGTTGCGCCGGGCCCGCAGGTCGGCCTCGACGTCGGCGGAGGCCGGCGTGCAGTTGACGGCCGCGCTGATGACCAGGCATCCCGGCGGGTGGTCCGGGTCGGTGTAGGCCGTCGCGAGAAGGTCCAGCAGGGGGCCGACGACTTCGCGGGCGGTGACCCCCTCGCGCGGCTCGGCGTCCACGCGCGGGCCGTAGTTCTCCTGGTAGTGGGCCACCACTTCACGGAAGAGCGCCTTCTTGTCACCGAAGGCCGCGTAGAGGCTGGGCATGCTGATGCCCATGGCGCGGGTCAGCTCGGCGGTCGAGGTGGCCTCGTAGCCGCGCGCCCAGAACAGGCGCAGCGCCACGTCCAGCGCGGCCCCCCTGTCGAAGCTCCGCGGGCGGCCGCGTCGAGGTCGTTCGGTCATCGTCACCCCCACATTGTATAGCGACCACTAGGAAAAGATGCTAGCGTGACGGCATTCGATAGCGATCGCTACAGAAAGAGGGACGTCATGCCGTCGACGAACAGGACCGCCCTGGTGACCGGTGCCAGCCGTGGGATCGGGCGGGGCATCGCGCTGCGGCTCGCCCAGGACGGGCTGCTGGTGGGAGTGCACTACGGCTCGAACGAGGTGGCGGCGAAGCAGACCTTGCAGGACATCGAGCGGGCCGGGGGCCGGGGCTTCCTCGTGCACGCCGAGCTGGGGGTCCCCGGCGACGTGGAGCTGTTGTGGGCCGGAGTCGACGCGGCCCTGGCCGAGGCGGGTCACGGGCCGGAGATCGACGTCCTGGTGAACAACGCCGGCATCGGCTCCTCCAATGACTTCGAGACGATCACGCCCGGCGAGTTCGACCGGCTGTTCGCGGTCAACGTCAAGGCGCCGTTCTTCATCGTGCGGGAGGGCCTGGGGCGGCTGCGCGACGGCGGCCGGATCATCAACATCTCCTCCGGGGTCACCCGCATCGCGTTCCCGAGGATCATGGGCTACAGCCTGACCAAGGGCGCGCTGGAGACCTTCACCCACACGCTCGCCCTGGAGCTGGGGCCGCGCGGCATCACGGTGAACTCGGTCGCCCCGGGCATCGTCGAAACCGACAACACCGCGCCGCAGCTGGCCACCCCGGAGGGGAAGGCGGGGGCGGCCGCCTTCTCGGTCTTCAACCGGCTGGGCCAGCCCGACGACATCGCCGACATCGTCGCCTTCCTGGCCTCCGACGACGCCCGCTGGATCACCGGCCACCACGTCGACGCCACAGGCGGATCCCTGCTGGGAGTCTGAGGAAGCGAGTCAGCGCCACCAAGCACACAACGGCCAGGGTCCGGACGAGACGACCTAAGCCGTCACGCGAGCGCGCGACCTGACCGGCGGGGCAATGCCGAAGGCGAGCCCCGCCGGGAAGATCGCGAAGCGATTCGCGCTCGCACAAGAACGGTCACGAAGCGAGCGCCAGCGAGCGAAGTGGGCCGGGCTTGAATTTAACTGTGTCCGCCGAACAGGCTGGTCACCGAGCCGTCGCTGAACACCTCGTTGATCGCGCGGGCGACGAGCGGCGCGATCGACAGGATGGTCAGCTTGTCGAACTGCTTCTCCTCGGGGATCGGCAGCGTGTTGGTCAGGACGACCTCGGCGATGCGCGAGTTCTTCAGCCGGTCGACGGCGGGGCCGGACAGGACGCCGTGCGTCGCGGCGACCACGACCTTGGCCGCGCCGTGGTCGAACAGGGCGTCGGCGGCCTTCACGATGGTGCCACCGGTGTCGATCATGTCGTCGACGATGACGCAGGTGCGACCCGCGACCTCGCCGACGACGTCGAAGACCTTGACCTCGTTGGCGACGTCGGGGTCGCGCTTCTTGTGGATGATCGCCATCGGCACGCCACCGAGCCGGTCGCTCCACCGCTCGGTGACGCGCACCCGGCCGGCGTCGGGCGCGACCACGGTCACCTGGGAGGTGTCGAGCCGGCTCTCGAAGTGCTGGGCCAGCAGGTCCAGTGCGAACAGGTGGTCGACGGGGCCGTCGAAGAAGCCCTGGATCTGCGCGGTGTGCAGGTCCACGGCGATCAGCCGGTCGGCGCCCGCGGTCTTGAACAGGTCGGCCATCAGCCGGGCCGAGATGGGCTCGCGGCCGCGGTGCTTCTTGTCCTGCCGGGCGTAGCCGAAGAACGGCGCGACGACGGTGATCCGCTTGGCGGACGCGCGCTTCAGCGCGTCCACCATGATCAGCTGCTCCATGATCCACTGGTTGATGGGAGCGGTGTGGCTCTGGATCACGAAGGCGTCGGAGCCGCGGACCGACTCCAGGAACCGGACAAAAGTCTCACCGTTGGCGAAATCATAGGCGGACGTCGGCGTGAGGTCGACGTGGAGGTTGTCGGCGACTTCCTGGGCCAGGTCCGGGTGGGCTCGGCCGGTGAAGAGCATCATCTTCTTCTGGCCGCTCGCTTTGATCCCACTCACCACTGACAACTCCCCCTCAATGGAACTGCGCTCATTCGTGGGTGCTGTGTCCCCACTTCCCGCGCACCACAAGGGTCTCTGTGGCGCACGGTGGTCTGTTGTCCGTGGGGGAACGCCAGTGTCCCTCCACCTCCCCGCCATGGGACGGGGCAGTCTTGTCTCAGGCGGGAACCCGCTCGCGGGGCTCCCGCCGGGGCGCGCCCGTCAGGCGCCGTCCGCGGGCTCGCCGGCGCCGTCCGCGCCCTGCTCGCCCTCCGTCTCGCGGACGCGGCGGGCCGCCTCCGCCGACGGGGTGCCGGCGCGCCTGCGCTCGACCCACCCTTCAATAGTGCGCTGCTTGGCCCGCGCGACCGCCATCGCCCCGGCCGGCACGTTCTGGACGATCACCGAGCCGGCCGCCGTGTAGGCGCCGTCCCCCACCGTCACCGGCGCGACGATCATGTTGTCGCTGCCGATCTTCACGTGCGAGCCGATGACGCTGCGCTGCTTGCGCACGCCGTCGTAGTTCACGAACACCGAGCTCGCGCCGATGTTGGAGCCGGCGCCGATCTCGGCGTCGCCGACGTAGGTCAGGTGCGGCACCTTGGAGCCCTCGCCGATCTCGGCGTTCTTGGTCTCGACGTACGTCCCGACCTTGGCCCCGCGCGCCAGGCGGGTGCCCGGCCGCAGGTAGGCGAACGGGCCGACGGACGCCTCGGGCCCGACCTCGGCGCCGGTGCACACGGCGTTCACCACCGCCGCTCCGGCGCCGACGCGGGTGTCGGTCAGCGTGCAGTTCGGGCCGACCCGCGCGCCCTCCTCCAGGTGCGTGCGGCCGTGCAGCTGCGTGCCCGGGTGGACCTCGGCGTCCGGGGCCGCCGTGACGTCCACGTCGATCCAGGTGGTGGCCGGGTCGATGACGGAGACGCCAGCCCGCATGTGGGCCTCGACGATCCGGTCGTTCAGCCGCCGGCGCGCCTGCGCGAGCTGGACCTTGTCGTTCACGCCCAGGGTCTCGACCCAGTCGGCGACGAGGTGGGCGCCCGCCCGGTGCCCGTCGGCGCGCAGGATCGCGACGACGTCGGTGAGGTACTCCTCGCCGCCCGCGTTCTCGGTGGTCACGCGCTTGAGCGCGGACTCCAGCAGGGCTCCGTCGAAGGCGTACATGCCGACGTTGATCTCGTTGATGGCCCGCTGCGCGGCGTCGGCGTCCTTGTGCTCGACGATCGCGTCGATGCCGCCGTCGGCGGCGCGGACCATCCGGCCGTACCCGGTCGCGTCCGGGATCTCGGTGGTCAGGACGGTCGCCGCGTTCCCCTCGTCCTCGTGGGTCCGGACGAGCGCGGCGAGCGTCTCGCCGCGCAGCAGCGGGTGGTCGCCGTTGGTGACCACGACGGTGCCGGTCAGGGCGCCGACCCGCTCCAGCGTCGTCCGGACGGCGTGGCCGGTGCCGCCCTGCCGTTCCTGCACGACGGCCTCGGCGTCGGGCGCGTGCTCGGCCAGATGGGCGGTCACCTGCTCGCGCCGGTGGCCGACGACCACCACGAGCCGCTCGGGCTCCAGCGCGCGGGCGGCGGCCAGGACATGGCCGAGCATGCTGCGCCCGCACAGTTCGTGCAGCACCTTCGAGGTGCGGGACTTCATCCGGGTGCCCTCGCCGGCGGCGAGGACGATGACGGCGGCCGGGCGGCTGGCGCTCACTGGGGAGGCTCCTCGGCATCGCGAACTGGGATCGGTTTCGGGTGCGGACGAGCTGTCTACCTGCTGCGACAGGGCATGGCAGGCCGCAGAGCGCCCGACAGGGGAAGGATACCGCCCGCGGCCGTCCCGTCATCCCGCGCCCACCGGGACCGCCCCGGCCGCGGCCCTGGCGGGCCCGGTGACCGGGTTCGTCGAGAACAGCTCCGGCGCAAGGATTCGAACCTTGTCTAAGGGCACCAAAAACCCTTGTGCTGCCGATTACACCACGCCGGATCAAAGCCGACAGATCCGGCCTACGCCGGATCGTCCGGGCGTCCACGATACCGAGCCGGGAAGATCCAGCCCACCCTATTCCCCACCCCCGGCCCGTCCCGCGCCGAGGGCTTCGTCACTCGCCCGGAAGCCACCCGGGCAGGGGCTCGCGTGCGGCGAGCCAGCCGGCCGGGACCGCGTCCGCGCCGCGATGGGCGCCGATGACGCCGCCCACGATCGCCGCGGTGGTGTCGGTGTCCCCTCCGACGAGCGCGCAGGCCCGCACCGCCGCCTCGTAGTCGTCCAGCATGGTCGCCGCCGCCCACAGCGCGAACGGGACGGTGTCCTGGGCCGAGACCCGCGAGCCGTTGCCCAGTTCGCGCGCGGCCTCGCGCGGGGACCTCTCCAGCAGCCAGAGCGAGTTCTGCAGGCCGCGCTGCACGTACTCGCCCATCGTCGTGCGTTCGAGGGCGGTCTCGATGAGGTCGGCGGGCGCGAGCGGCTCCCCCCGGTGCGCGGCCGCGGCCGCGGCGGCGACGGCCACCGCGACGGCGCCGGCGATGCCCTCCGCGTGGGCGTGGGTGACCTCCGCGGACAGGACGGCCTGCTCCGCCGCGAGGTCGAGATCATCGCTGAAGTAGGCGCCGAGCGGCGCGACCCGCATCGCGGCGCCGTTGCCGTAGGAGCCCCTGCCGCCGAAGAGCTCGCCGGCCGCCCGCCGCCAGGGCGCGCCGTCCCGGACGCGGGCGAGCAGCTCGGCCGCGCCGACCCCGTACCCGCGCCCGGCGTCGAACCGCCCGGCGAAGGCCGCGGCGAGCGCATCTTGGTTGATTTGTCCGAATCGGTTTAGGACGTCCACGACGGAGCACGCCATCTCCGTGTCGTCCGACCAGGCCCAGGGGGCGGGCGGCACACCGGTCTCGGCGGAGACGCCCCGGTTGGCGAGGATGAAGAACTGGTCTCCGAAGGCGTCGCCCACCGAGAGCCCGGTCAGCGAACTCCTGGCCCGGGTCGAGCGTTCATCTTGCGAGCGTTCGTCCTGTACGAGGGACATCTCACCATCCTTTCGCGGCGCGGGCGCCACCGCGACCGGATCACACGGCGTCGATGCCCTGATCCGTGCTTGATACCAGAATCCGACCATCTGAACCGCAAGAGAACTTTGTGGCCTATGGGACAGATTCGCGCTGAATTTACCATCCAGCACTGTCCAACCTACGGTTCCGTAGGTTACGTTGCCGTAGGTAGCACGGTCCCCAGTCCAGGCACCAGAAGCAGGAAGCGGTGAGTACATGACCACGGCCCCCGCCATCGAGCCTCCCCGGCCGCAACGACGACCCGAGCTCGCCCCGCAGACCCGAGGGAACGCGGAACGCACGCTCGTCGCCGCCTTCACCGGCGTGCCCTTTCTCGCCCTCTTCGCGGCCGTCCCGCTCGCCTGGGGCCGGTTCCTCGGCTGGACCGACATCGCGATAATGGCCGTCTTCTACCTGCTCTCCGCGGCGGGCATCACGGTCGGCTACCACCGTTTCTTCACCCACGGCTCGTTCAAGGCCAAGCGTCCCCTGAAGATCTTCCTGGCGCTGGCGGGGAGCCTCGCCATTGAGGGACCGGTCATCACCTGGGTCGCCGACCACCGGCGCCACCACAAGCACTCCGACAAGGAATTCGACCCCCACTCGCCGTGGCGGTTCGGCGACGACTGGAAAGCGCTCACCAAGGGCCTGGTCTGGGCACACTACGGCTGGTTGTTCGACGCCAACCGCACATCCAAGCAGCGCTTTGCCAAGGATCTGCTGAACGACCGCGACATGACGCGCATCCACCGCGCGTTCCCCGGCCTCGTCGCGGTGTCCTTCCTGCTTCCCGCCGTCCTCGGCGGCCTGCTCACCTCGTCGTGGACGGGATTCCTCACCGCCCTCTTCTGGGCCGGGCTCGTCCGCGTCACGCTCGTCCACCACGTCACCTGGTCGATCAACTCCATCTGCCACACATTCGGCAAAGAGGACTTCGAGGTCCGCGACAAGTCCCGCAACGTCTGGTGGCTCGCCATCCCGTCCCTCGGCGAGTCCTGGCACAACCTTCACCACTCCGATCCGACGTGCGCGCGGCACGGCGTCCTCAAAGGACAGGTCGACATCAGCGCGCGCATCATCCAGGGCTTCGAGAAGGCGGGCTGGGCCTACGACGTCCGCTGGCCGAACGACGAAAGGCTGGCGGCCAGGCGGACCGAGCGGGTCCGTTGACCGCCACAATTGGTTCCGTGACAGAACCCGCTCCCAGGACCCGCAGAAAGCGGATGACCGGCAAGGAACGCCGCGAGCAGCTTCTCGACATCGGCCGCACGCTGTTCGCCGGGCGCGGCCTGGACGGCACGTCGGTGGAGGAGATCGCCTCCGCGGCGGGGGTGTCCAAGCCCGTGGTCTACGAGCACTTCGGCGGTAAGGAAGGGCTCTACGCGGTCGTCGTGGACCGCGAGTTCGAGAAGCTGCTGCGCCTCGTCACCGAGGCGCTCACCTCCGCGACGCACTACCGGAGCATGCTGGAGAGGGCCGCGCTGGCACTGCTGGAGTACATCGAGGAAAGCCCCGACGGGTTCCGCATCCTCGTCCGCGACTCCCACGGCGGCACCGGCACCGGCAGCTACGCCAGCCTGCTCAGCGAGATCGCCGGCGAGGTCGAGTACATCCTCGCCCAGGAGTTCGACCGGCACGGGTACGACGACAAGTTCGCCCCGCTGTACGCGCAGAGCCTCGTCGGCATGGTCGCGCTCACCGGGCAGTGGTGGCTGGACGTGCGCAAACCGCGCCGCGAGGACGTCGCCGCCCACATCGTCAACCTGGCGTGGAACGGACTGTCGGGCCTGGAGCCCCGGCCGTCGCTGGACCCCCGCAGGCGCCGCAGGGAGATGGAGCGGCTGGAGAAGCGCGCCGAGAAGGCCGCCGCCAAGGCGGAGAAGGCCGAGGAGAAGGCCGCCGCCAAGGCCGAGAAGGCCCAGCGCCGGACGCGGCGCGACCTCGACGCCGAGGCGCAGGAGGGCTGAGGCGGCCCCGGTGGGACCGGTGGCCGTCCGGAGTTCGTCCGGACGGCCGCCGGCCGGGGTCGCCGCCGCCGGGTCACGGCGCCGGGATCCGCGCCGGCCGCGGGTCTGCGATCATGTAGAGGTCGCGTTCCGGCGCGGCCGGTGGGCACCGCCCGCCCTCCGAGCTGGCACACCGCAGGGGAACGAGTCGCTTCCCTCGGACGGCGGGCGGCGCCCCGCCTAAGGGGCGTTCCGGCTGGCGATGACGAACACCCGCCGGAAGGGGAACACCGTCCCGTAGGACGTGGCCGGATAGGCCGTACGGAGCAGGGCCCGGTAGGAGTCGAGGAACTCCTCGGTATCCGCCGGACCCAGAATTGAGAGCACGGGGCGCAACGTGGTGCCCTTGACCCACTCAAGTACCGGGTCGTCCCCGTGCAGGACTTGCGTGTACGTCGTCTCCCAGGCGTCCACCGTGTACCCGTGCCGTCCCAGCAGGTCGAGGTAGCCGGACGGGGTCAGGACGGGGTCGGCCCGGAGGACCGTCCCGAGCGCGTCCTTCCACCGGGGCGAGCGGCACAGCTCGCGCAGCAGCGCGTGGCTCGGCGCGTCGTGGTTGCCCGGCACCTGGAAGGCCAGCCACCCGCCCGGCGCGAGGGCACCGGCCCAGCGCGGCAGCAGCGCGGGATGCTCGGGCACCCAGTGCAGGACGGCGTTGGACACGATGACGTCGACGGGTTCCCGCGGCGCCCAGGACGCCACGTCCCCGACCGCGAAGCCCAGCCGTCCCGGGATCTCGTGCCGCCGCGCCGCCGCGATCATGTCGGGTGAGGCGTCGAGCGCCTCGACGACCGCGCCCGGCCACCGCCGGGCCAGCGTCGCGGTGAGCTCCCCCGACCCGCAGCCGAGGTCGGCGACCCGGCGCGGCTCGACGGCGCCGATGCGGGCGACCAGCTCGGCGAAGGGCCGCGCGCGCTCGTCGCCGAAGGCCCCGTACTGCGCGGGGTCCCACACGGCCGCATCTTGTCTCGACATCAAGACACATGATGCCCGGCTCATATCTTGATGTCAAGAATCTTGCCTCGGTCCAGACTTTCGCGCCGCTCGCTCAGGCTTGGTCGGCCGTAGTGGGGTGGTCGCGCAGCAGAGCCGTGGCGGACTCGTGGATCTTGGCCAGGGCGCTCATCAGGTGGTCGCGCTCGGCCGCGGTGAGGTTCGCGGTCACCCGCTCCTCCAGTGCCCGCCGCTCGTGCTCGACCGGCTCGCGCAGGGCACGGCCCGCGTCCGTGAGCCAGAGACGGACCAGGCGGTTGTCGCGGTCGTCACGGCGCCGCTCGACGAGCCCGGCGGACGCCATCCGGGTGGCCATCTTGACGACCGTCGGGGTCGTGACGCCGAGCGCGGCCGCGATGTCCCCCGGCGTCCGGCCGTCCCGCTCCCACAACGCCGCGAGCAGGAGGTTCTGGCCCAGGTGCAGGCCGTGCCGCCGCATCGACGACTCCGCCACCGCGCGCAGCGCCTTCGTCGTGCGGCCGTGCAGGTCGAGGAACTCGGGCATGGGCACCTCCGGGGCGGCCGAGACGATCGATTGACGGCTAATCATTAACCGGCTAGCGTTCTCCCGCAGATCATTAGCCGGCACATGACTTTGGAGTCCTCATGCTACTGGTGACCGGTGCCACCGGGACCATCGGCCGCGCGCTCGTCGGCGAACTGGACGCGGCGGGCGCCGACGTCCGCGTCCTGGTCCGCGACCCCGCTCGCGCGGCCAGGCTGCCGGAACGCGCCGGGCGGGCCGTCGCGGACCTAGACGAGCCCGCGAGCCTCGCACCGGCCTTCGCCGGCGTCACCCGGCTCTTCCTGCTCACCCCGGGGATCGGCACCGCGCACACGGCCCACGCGGTCGCCGCCGCCCGGTCGGCGGGGGTCGGGCACATCGTGCACCTGTCGTCCGCCAACGTCCTCGGGGACCCGATGCCCGCCATGGGCCGCTGGCACCACGAGCGCGAAGAGATCGTCCGCGGCTCCGGCCTTCCCGCGACGTTCCTGCGGCCCACCGGCTTCATGCAGAACGCCCTGGAATGGGCGTCCACGATCCGGGCCGGCCACGTCCTCGACCCGATCGGCCCGGGACGCTTCGCGCCGATCGACACCGCCGACGTCGCCGCGGTCGCCGCCGCCGTCCTGACCGGGGAGGGGCACGCGGGCCGCGCGTACGTTCTCACCGGCGGCGAGGCGCTCACCGTCGCCGAGCAGGCCGGGCTCATCGCCGCGGCGGCGGGCCGGGACATCGAGGTCCGCGCGGCGGCCACGCCCGCGGAGGCCGTCCGGTCCCGCTTCCCCGGCGGCGCGCCCGGCCCCCTCGCCGACGCCCTCGTCGAGGCGTTCACCCTCATGCGCGCCGACACCACCGGGCTCCGGACCGACACGGTGGAACGCCTCCTCGGCCGCCGCCCCCGCACGTTCGCCGACTGGTGCCAGCGTAACGCCGCCGCGTTCCGCTGAGCCCGCCGCGCCGCGCTCGGCGAGACCGGCAGCGGCCGGTCCACCCGGCGGATGGCCGCCACCCGCAAATCTCCCCTACACGCTTCGAGACCATCTCAAGTCGGTCCTCGCCGAGGTCGGCGTCCGTAGCCGCCGCGAGCTGACGACCCGCCTCACCGGTGTCTGAGCGCCCGGAATCGGGGGAGATCAGGGGAAGTCGTCTCGATATCGAGACGAGTAGGGTGTCGGCATGGAGGATGAGGTCGACCGCCTGGTCTCGGCGTGGAACGCGGAGCGCCCGGACCTGGACGTGCGGCCGCTGCACGTCCTCAGCCGGGTGTCGCGCCTCGCCCGGCATCTGGACCGTGCCCGGCGCGCGGTGTTCGTGGCGCACGACCTGGAGCCGTGGGAGTTCGACGTCCTCACGGCGCTGCGGCGCGCGGGCCGCCGCTACGAGCTCAGCCCCGGCCGCCTGCTGCGGGCGACGCTGGTGACGTCCGGGACGATGACGAACCGGATCGACCGGCTGGCGGCCGCCGGGCTGGTCGAGCGGCACCCCGACCCGCAGGACAAGCGCGGTGTGCTGGTGCGGCTGACGCCCGCCGGACTGACCCGCGTGGACGCCGCGTTCGCCGACCTGCTCGACCGCGAGCAGGCGATCCTGGAGGGACTGAGCCCCGCCCAGCGCGACACGCTCGCCGACCTGCTGCGCACCCTGCTGGTCCCCTTCGACTCCGAAACCCAGCCCCTCGCCTAGCTCGCCTGTCTCCCTCGGCTGTCACGCGAGCGCGCGACCTGACCGGCGGGACGATGCCGAAGGCGAGCCCCGCCGGTCAGATCGCGAAGAAATTCGCGCTCGCACAATCCCGGTCACGAAGCGAGCGCCGTGGGCCGGGATTGCACTGAATACTGCTTAGTAGACGCTGTGGAGGGTCTGGTCGATGCTGCTGCCGCCCTCGTCCTGGGCCTTGACGCGGAGCGTCAGCTTCTGCCCCTCGCCGGGCTTCGGCAGGGGGGCCGAGAACCGGCCGCCGTCCAGCGGCTTGACCGTGGCGGGCTGCCAGGTCTTACCGTCGTCCAGCGACGTCCACGCCTCCAGACCGGTGACCTTCTGCGAGCCGGTTCCGGCGACGCGGGCCACCGTGAACGTGGCGGGCGCGCCCGTCGGACGGTTCAGCAGGTCCAGCCCCAGGTCGTACTGCACCTGGAGCAGCGGCAGGGCGGCGACGCCGGTTCCCGCGTCCGCGCCGGACGAACGGAAGCTCCACGTGCTGGAGGTCCGGTTGTTGACCGGCAGCAGCCGGGAGAGGTCGTTCTCATAGGTCAGGCGGTAGGTGGCCGCCTTCTCACCGACCTTGAATTCCCCGAGGGTGGATCCCTTCTCTCCGATCTTCCGATCGTCTTCGTACAGGGACATCTTCCAGGGGAACCTCTCGAAGTCGATGTAGCCGCTCAGCATGTTCGGCCGGGTTTGGAGGTTGAAGACCTGGATCCGCATCAGCCCCCGAGTGCGGCTGGTGACTTCCGCGGGGAAGAAGGTGTACAGCTCGGAGCCCGGCGCGAGGAAGCCCGGATGCTGCCCCTGCGCGCCCCATGACTTGGTGACCCGGCTGCCCGGTTCGGCTTCGGCGAAGGGATCGAACTCCGCCCAGATCGTCGGGTCATCGCCGGGCAGCACAGGGCCCGGGTACGCGACGTCCTCCCAGCGCAGGCCTTTGTACGCGCTGACGTAGTCCGTGCGGGTCGAGCCCGGTTTCACATCGTATTGGGCATCGACGGCGTAGAAGCCCTCGGGGAGGACTGCCATGCGCCTCTCCGCCATGCGCTGGCTCGTGTCCCCGTTGAACGCGGTGAAGCGCTGGTCGATGCGGGCGAGCCGCTTCTGAACTTCTGGCGTCACGACGAAGGACGGGTCGGCGGGCAGCCGGTCGCCGAGCGGCTCCACCAGATCCCACACGGTGTCGGGCGCGGCGAGCCGGACGGACATGTAGGTCCGGAAGGAGCCCGTCGACACCCCGCCACTGGCCTGGACATAGACCTTGTCCTTCGGGTCCACCGCTTCGGCGAGATGGCCCCAGTAAGCGTGGCCGTCGCTCTGCAGGGACCTGAAACTCTGTGGGCCCTGCGTGGTCTCGCGGCCCTCCACACGTGCGGTGACCTGCTTGGCCTTCGCCCCGTCGATCGTGACGGTGACATCCCGGTCCACCTTCACCTCGGGGGCGCCACCGAGCGCCACGCTGGTACCGCTCGTGCTCTCCGGACCGTCCATGACCCTGCCGAGCACGGAGTAGGTCCCGTCGGGCACCCGGATCTGAAGCGGCTTGTCCGGTCCTCCGAGCCCTTGGTACAGGTCCACGGGAGCGCCGCCGAGGCTCGTCACGCCCACGCTCCCGCTGAACTTGTCCGGTGCGGTGCCCGGCAGCGGCTTCCCGATGACGGTCAGCGTGTGACTCGCCGGCTCGACATAGAAGGTGACCGGCGTCCGCACGCTCGTGCTCCCGCTCCTGGCGGTGACGGTGGCGATGTAGAAGCCGGGCTGCGCCTTCGCCGCGTTGACGGTCAGCAGCGTGCGGGACGTCCCGCCCGCCGGGACGGCCAGCCGGGAGTCGGCAAGGGCCGCGACGTCCGGGTGCTCCTTGCCCGCGCGGTCGGTGACCCGCACCGACAGATCGGCGGTCAGCGCCGGGCCGGTCGAGGTGAAGCCGACCTTGGTCGTCAGCGCCGGATGGGCCGGGAACGCCGACGTGCCCAGATGCGGAACGGCATCGGTGGAGACGAGCGGAGCGGCCACGGCGGCGGCCACGTCGAGCCGTCCCGCACCCTGCCGGTAGACATCCCCGCCGAGCGCGTGCGACGTGCCGACCAGAGCCGCCTTCAACTGCGCCCCCGTCCACCGCGGGTGCCGCTGGAGCAGCAGCGCGGCGGCACCGGCGACATGCGGCGTCGCCATCGGCGTCCCCGACACGCTCGTGTACTGGTCATCGATCGGACGGCCCCAGGAGGTCCCCGCCGCACGGGCGGCGACGATGTCCACACCCGGGGCGGTGATCTCCGGCTTGGCCGCCGGCCGGCCGGCCCGGGGCCCACCGCAGGAGAACGGCGCCACCTTGTCGGCGCCGTCCACCGCACCGACGGCCAGGGCGGAGTCGGCGGACGCCGGCGTCAGGACCGAGCACGTCAGCGGCCACGGGCCCGGGAGAGCCGGGACGGTGTTGCCCGCCGCGGCGACGACGAGCGTCCCGTACTCGGCGGAGATCTTGTCGATCGCCAGCGGCAGCGGGTCGGTGCCGTCGGTCTCCTCCCCGGTCACGGTCAGGGTGACGACCTTGGCGAGCGGCGCCGCCCACTCCAGGCCCTCGATGATGCCCGACGAGGTGCCAGATCCGCTGTAGTCCAGTACCTTGCCGATGACCAGCGAGGCGTCGGGCGCGACGCCCTTGCGCTCACCGCCCGACCCGGCGCCACTGCCCGCGATCAGCGCGGCGACGTGGGTACCGTTCCCGAGGCGGTCAATGGCATCGGTGGTGCCGACGAAGTCCTTCTTCTCGGCGATCTTGCCCTTCAGATCGGGATGGTTCTCATCGATGCCCGAGTCCAGCACCGCCACCTTGGCCCCGGCGCCGGTGACGCCGGCCTGCCACGCGGCGGGCGCGCCGACCTGGGACAGGTTCCCATCGAGCTTCGGCCCGGCGGCCCGGCGAGCGGCCGAGGTGGGCAGGGCGGCCGCCTTGACCTTCCGGTCCAGCCACACCCGCGTCGCACCGGCGCCCAGCAGCGATCGCCCGAGCGTCACGGCCCGCTTCTTCGGCTGCCGTGCCGCCACCGCCCCCAGCGAGCGCAGCTCACGGGCCGCCGCGAAGCCCTGGACCGCCGAGCGTCCGCCGCCTTGGACGATCAACGGGATGTCGGCGCTGTGCGCGTCGTCATAGCCCTGCCGGATCAGCCCCGTCACGTCGAACAGAGCCGGATCGAGCACCGTCCCGTACCGGCGGGCGGCGTCGGACGGCACGACGATCACATGCCCGTCCCGCCGGATCGTGGTATTGAAGATCGGCTTACGCCCCTGGCCCGGCCGGACCTTGACCAGCGGCGGCCGCTTCTTGACCGTGGTCACCTCGACCACGTCACCGGTGACCAAGGTCACCGTCCAGTGATTACCCGTGGGCAGCGCGACTGCTCCGCCACCCGGTGGCGCCGCCGCGGCGGCCTGCGAGGGGACGACCGCGCCCGCCGCCGCCACCATGGCGGCGGCCAGGACGCGACCGGTACTTCTTTTTCTCATGCTTCTCCTTGCCTGGAGATGATCACCTCCCTTGATCACCCGAAGCGTCCGGCCGCTTTCCCCGGGCGCGCAGGCCGAGAAGCACACTTACATGGTGGCGTTTCGGTCGCCACACGTGACCTGTGGTGGGCAGCGAAGGTCGGCGACCGAATCACGAACGCAATGCGGCGGGCCCCGCTTCATTCGTGAAAGCGGGGCCCAGGGGCACAGTCGTGATCGAGTGGAATCAGCCGACGTCTTCGGCGAGCATCAGCCATTCCTCTTCGACCTGGGCGGCTTCGGCCTTGATGTCCCTGAGGCGGCCGTCCAGTTCCTGGAGCTTGGCATAGTCGGTCGCGTGCGCGGCCAGCTGCTCGTGGAGCTCGGCCTCCTGCCCGGCGAGCTTCTCCAGGCGCCGTTCAAGCCGGTCGAGTTCCTTGCGGGCCTTCCAATCCTGGCCGCCCTTGGCCGCCTTGGACGGGCCGGCCGGAGCCGCCTCCGCCTTGGCCATGGCGGTGCGGGTCGGGGCATTGCCCGCCGCGCGGCGATCGAGATACTCGTCGACGCCGCCGGGCAGCATGGCCACGCGGCCGTCACCGAGCAGCGCCACGACGTGGTCGGTGATGCGCTCCAGGAAGTACCGGTCGTGGCTGACGACGACGAGCGTTCCCGGCCAGCCGTCGAGGAGGTCCTCCAGCTCGGTGAGGGTCTCGATGTCGAGGTCGTTGGTGGGCTCGTCCAGCAGGAGGACGTTCGGCTCGCCCATGAGGAGGCGCAGGACCTGGAGGCGGCGCCGCTCGCCGCCCGACAGGTCGCCGACGGGCGTCCACTGGCGGTCGCCCGGGAAGCCGAGCCGTTCGAGGAGCTGGCTCGCGGTCCATTCGCGCTTGCCGACGGTGATGCGGCGGCGGATCTCCTCGACCGACTCCAGGACGCGCCGCTCGGGGTCGAGGTCCTCAAGGTTCTGCGACAGGTGGGCGAGCTGGACGGTCTTGCCGCGCACGACGCGGCCCGCGGCGGCCTGCACCGACCCGTCCAGGACGCGGAGCAGGGTGCTCTTGCCGCTGCCGTTGACGCCGACGAGCCCGACGCGGTCGCCCGGCCCGAGCCGCCAGGTCATCCGCTCGAAGAGGTCACGGCCGCCGACCCGGACGGTCACGTCCTCCAGGTCGTAGACGGTCTTGCCGAGCCGCGCGGTCGCGAACCGGGTCAGCTCGACGGAGTCGCGCAGGGGCGGCTCGTCGGCGATGAGGGCCTGCGCGGCGTCCACCCGGAACTTGGGCTTGGACGTGCGGGCCTGCGGGCCGCGGCGCAGCCACGCCAGCTCCTTGCGCAGCAGGTTCTGCCGTTTCGCCTCGGTCGCGGCGGCGATCCGGGAGCGCTCCGCCTTCGCCAGGACGTAGGCGGAGTAGCCGCCCTCGTAGCGTTCGACGGCGCCGTCGACGACCTCCCAGGTCCGCTCGGTGATCTCGTCGAGGAACCAGCGGTCGTGGGTGACGACGAGCAGCGCGACCCGGCGGGCCTTCAGATGCCGGGCGAGCCAGTCGATCGCCTCGATGTCCAGGTGGTTGGTGGGCTCGTCCAGCAGCAGCAGGTCGGACTCGGGGACCAGCAGCCGCGCCAGCGCCACCCGGCGCCGCTCCCCGCCGGACATCCCGGCGACGGGCGCGTCCAGGTCGAGGTCGGCGAGCAGGCCGCCGAGGACGTCGCGGACGCGGGTGTCGCCCGCCCATTCGTGCTCGGCGCGGTCGCCGAGCACGACGGTCCGGACCGTGGCGCCTTCGGCGAAGTCGTCCCGCTGGGTCAGGTAGCCGAGCCGCAGCCCGCGCGCGTGCGTGACGCGCCCGTCGTCGGGTTCGGTCTCCCGCGCCAGCACGGACACGAGCGTGCTCTTGCCACCGCCGTTGCGGCCGACGACACCGACGCGGTCGCCGTCGTCCAGCCCGAGCGACACGGCGTCGAGCAGCGGCTTGGGCCCGTAGGCCTTGGCGACGTTCTCAAGATTGATCAGATTCACGACACCATCAAGCCTATTGCCCCGGGCGAACCGGTCATCCCACCCGCGCGGATTTCGCGAGCCGGACGGGACGCCCCGGCGTCACGCGGGCGGCGTCGGCCCCTGTCCGGGCTGCTGCCCGTACCCGGGCGGCGGAGCCTGCCCATACCCCGGCGGTGGGGCCTGACCGTATCCGGGCGGCGGAGCCTGGCCCGACGGACCGTAACCGGGCTGCGGGGGCCCGTAGTGCGGCGGCTGACCGTACGGAGGGGCCTGGCCGTACGGAGGGGCCTGGCGGCCCGACCTCCCACGGGCGACGACCAGCACCACGACCAGCACGCCCCCGAGGATGACGACGAACAGGACGAAGAGCAGGAAGAGCAACTCCGCGGAACCAGCGTTCGCCGCCATGGTCATCTCACAGATGTCACCGTGCACGTCAGGGAGCGGCAGAAGGGCCGAAGCCCCTCGAACCAAGCCCTCAGGCTAGCGCCTGGACAGCAGGGACAGCAGCCCCAACAAGAACGAATCGCCCACCCGAGCCAGAACGCGACCGCATGACCCGGCCCAGGTGAAGCGACGCCGCAGGCGAGTCTCCTGGGCCGAGCCGTCACGCGAGCGCGATTCGCGCTCGCACAAGCACGGTCACGAAGCGAGCCTTAGCGAGCGCCGTGGGCCGGGATTGCAAGAAACACAGCGCTAGCGAGCGAAGTGGGCCGGGCTTGCGATCAACACCGCGCCCGGGACGGGGCCGGATGCTCGGAGGAGGTGTTCGGCCACGTTCGCGGCGGCGAGCTCGGTGGCCAGGGTGGCGGCGTGGTCGGCCGTTCCGGCGAGGAACGCGCAGGTGGGGCCGGAGCCGGAGACGAGCGCGCCGAGCGCGCCGAGGTCACGGCCGGCGTCGACCGTCCGGCGCAGGGACGGGCGCAGCGACAGCGCGGCGGGTTGCAGGTCGTTCACCAGCTCGGCGCCGAGGGCGTCCACGTCGCCGGTGGCGAGGGCGGCCATGAGCCCGGCGGAGACGCCGGGCTCGGGGACGGGCCGTCCGGCGGCGTCGCGGAGGCGGTCGCACTCGGCGTAGACGGCGGGGGTGGACAGGCCGCCGTCGGCGATGGCGAAGACCCAGTGGAAGGTGCCCCGGGTGAGCGCCGGGGTGAGCCGCTCGCCGCGGCCGACGCCGACGGCGGTGCCGCCGAGCAGGGCGAACGGGACGTCGCTGCCGAGCTCGGCGCCGAGCTCCATGAGGTCGTCGCGGGTCAGCGCGGGGTCGTCCGGGTCGTCCCACAGCCGGGCGCAGGCGACGAGCGCGGCGGCGGCGTCGGCGCTGCCGCCCGCCATGCCGCCGGCGACGGGGATGGCCTTGCGGATCCGCAGGGCCACCGCGGGGTCGACGCCGAGTTGCGCGGCGACGAGCCGGGCGGCGCGCGCGGCGAGGTTGTCGCCGGTGGTGGGGACGCCGTCGATCGCGGTCACCGAGCCCGGCGCGGCCTCGACGGCGACCGTCAGCCGCTCGGCGGGCGCGGCGCTCACCTCGTCGAACAGGGACACGGCGTGGAAGACGCTGACGAGTTCGTGGTAGCCGTCGTCGCGGAGCGGTCCCACGGCGAGCTGGAGGTTGACCTTCGCGGGGACGCGTACGCTCACTGCCGTCACGGCACCGAAGCGTACGGGACGTTCCGCGCCCGCCCCGAATCCGAGCCGGAGACGGTCCGGGCCGTCCGGGGGCGGGCGCGGGGCGGGCGGTCAGTCCCCGCTGGTCACCGGCAGGTTGCGGGGGTTGAAGTAGGGGGTGGTCGCCAGCTCGCGGAGCGCGGAGACGGCCCTCTTGTCGCCGCCGAGCGCGAACGCGCGCCGGTCGTCGCGGGCGTCCTCGGCCTGCTCGTCGGAGTCGAAGTAGAGGACGGCCTTGATCTGCGGGTCCTGCAGCAGGCCGGCGGCCCGGCGGAGCCATTCGGCGCGGCGCTCGCCGTAGGCCTTCGGTACCCCCATCTCGGCGATCATGATGGGCTTGGAACGGCCGCGCGCCCACTCCATGAACAGCTTCAGTGCCTCCGACAGGTCGCGGTACTCGAAGTCGCCGCCCGGCTGGGCGTCGGCGCAGATCCAGTCGACCTCGTCGTCGCCCGGGTAGTAGGCGCCGGCGTTGCCGGAGCCGAAGCCGCGCGCGGACGGGCACCAGACCCAGGCGACGTTGTCGACCTTCTCCTGCTTGAAGATCGCGCGCAGGTGCTTCCAGGCGGCGATGTAGTCGGGCGCCGAGTGGACCCGCTTGGACGCCGGGGACTTGTCCATGTCCCGTTCCCAGCGCAGGAAGACCGGCTTGCCGGTGGCCTTGACGGCGCGGGCGCGGGCCCGGATCAGCGCGTCCTCGCCGCCGCCGACGATCTCCCTGGCGTCGCCGCCGCTCCAGCTGAGCAGCAGGTACCGGTGGCCCGCGAGGACGGAGGAGTCGAAGGCCGAGGGGAACGGCGACTTCCAGGTGTGGAAGTTCTGCACGATGTCCAGCTGCCGGCCGAGGTCGCGCTCGAACCCGGCGATCGGGGCCATGCCCGGCTTGCCGGCGTCCTCGCCGGGGGCCGTGCCGCCCGGCGCCGTCGCGGCCGGGGACTTCGAGGGGGTCTGCGAGGGGGACTTCGGCCCGCCCTTGGCCGGGGGTCTGCCACCGTCCTCGGCCGGGACCCACGCGCCGAAGTAGGCGCCCTTCGCGGGGGGTGTGGGGGCGACGCCCGCACGCGCGGTCGTCGTGATCTTCGGTGCCGCGCCCGCGCCGCTACAGCCCGCCGCGGCGGCCACCGCCGCCAGGGCCGCCGCCACGACCGGCACCCGTAGGGGCCTCCCCGTCCGCGCCGTCCGCGAACGCGCCTTCACCATCGTCCTCCGCCTCATGTCGGGGCGCCGCCTCTTCCGGAACCGTCGCGCCCGCCGAAGCGGGCGCCGGGGGGATCGGAGGCTCGTCGCCCCCTGGACCATACTCGGCAATACGGGCGAAGGCGGCCACGTCCAGGGCTTCGCCCCGCGCCCGGGGATCAACGTCCGCGGCCCGCAGTGCCCGCTCGGCGTCCGCCGCGGAGCCCGCCCAGCCCGCCAGGGCGGCGCGCAGCGTCTTGCGGCGCTGCGCGAAGGCGGCGTCGATCACGGCGAACACCCGCGCGCGGGTCGCGCTCGTCCGGGGCGGCTCGTGCCTGGTGAAGGCGACGAGCCCGGAGTCGACGTTCGGCGCGGGCCAGAACACCGCGCGGCCGACGGGCCCGGCCCGGCGGGCGTCGCCGTACCAGGCGAGCTTCACCGACGGCACGCCGTAGATCTTGGATCCGGGCGCGGCGACCATGCGGTCGGCGACCTCGGCCTGCACCATGACCAGGGCGCTGCGCAGCGACGGCAGCGTGGCCAGCAGGTGCAGGACGACGGGGACGGCGACGTTGTAGGGCAGGTTCGCGACGAGCGCGGTGGGCGCCTCCCCGGGCAACGCCGTGATCTTCATCGCATCGGCGTGCACGACCTCCAGCCGGCCCGCGGCCCCCGGAACGCGGGCGGCGGCCGTGGCGGGCAGCTCGGCGGCGAGGGCGGGGTCGATCTCGACCGCGACGACCCGGCGGACCTCGGGCAGCAGCGCCAGCGTCAGCGAGCCGAGCCCCGGCCCCACCTCCACGACGACGTCGTCGGCGGCGAGCCCAGCGGCCCGCACGATCCGCCGGACGGTGTTGGCGTCGATGACGAAGTTCTGCCCGAGCGTCTTCGTCGGCCGGATGCCGAGCCGGTCCGCCAGTTCCCGTACGTCGGCCGGCCCCAGCAACCCTTGTCTCTCCCCCACGGAGTCCAGTGTCCCAGGTCTAGGAGAAGAGGAAGCGGCCGCAGTTCGGCCACTGCCCCTGCCAGCGGCCGTTCACCTTGGTGTACAGCAGCTGGGCCCGGTAGGTCTGCTCGCCGGGGCTGGCGTCGGACGGCTTGCCCGACCCGCCCACCGACGCCCACGACGACAGCGAGAACTGGTAGAGGCCGTAGTAGCCGGCCGGGTTGACCGCCCGCGGGTTGTTGTGCGACTCGCAGTTGGCGAGGCCGCTCCAGTTGAGCCGGGCCGCCGCGCCGCCGCCGCCCGACTGGGGCCCGACGGCCAGGATCCGCGGCACCGGCTTGCTCTTGACCTTCTCGGAGATGACGACCTTGACCTTCTTCCCCTTGCGCCGGACGAGGGCGATCTGAACGATCTTCACGCCCGGCTTCCCCTTGCGCAGCTCCTTCTCGGTGAACGGCGGAACCGAGGAGCTCTTCTTCTTGATCGTCGGCGCCGGGGTCCGGACGATCTTGGTGACCGGTGCCGACAGCAGCCGCATCACCTTGATCATCGCACCGGCGGGCGCCTCGCGGGGCGGGGTCACCAGATCGTGTTCGCCGAGCGGGATCTTCGCCTGGTCGAGGACCTGCTGGACGGTCGTGCCGGTGGTCATCGTCTCGGTCTTCTTCTTGTCGACGACGATGACGACCTTGCGCGCCGCCGGGGCGCTCGTCCGCGGCCGGTCCGCGACGGGCGCCGACGCGGCGGGCTTGGCCGCGCCGCCGCCACCGCCGCCGCCTCCGCAGGCCGCGGCCAGCAGCGCCGCGCCGGTCAGCACGGGCACGAGCCGGGTCGAGGCGAGACGCCCTGCACTGAGACGGCCGGCACTGAGACGCCCTGCACTGAGACGGCCGGCACCGGGGCGTCCGGGGCCGGGACGGGCGGGGGCGGGGGTGGTGGGGACCGGACGGGTCCGGGGAGCTCGACGCACCGTGTTCCTCCAGGGCGGGCCGGGCTCGGGGGCGCCCGTTCACCGGGCCAGAGAGTAGAGCCACCCGCCGGTCGCCCGCCACCTCAACGCGTACAGTGCCCCCGCGAAGCGCCCCCGGCCGGGCGGTGCGGGCGGGACGGGCGGGACGGGCCGATCCGCGCCCAAGTGATCATCTACGGCCTTTTCCCGTGCCTATGACAGACAATTCACCGAGCCATTCTCCGCGCGATCCGACCCGCCACACCTCGCCAATTTCCTGCGAATCCACATTCCCGGTTCCGGTGCGGGGGCCGGAACCGGCGGCCGTCACCAGGGGCCGAAGACACGCTCCCCGTTCACGGCGATCGCGGTGCACAGTTCCGCCACGTCCACGCCCTTGATCTCCGCCATCGCGCGGACGGTGTGCGGGATCAGGTACGAGGCGTTCGGCTTGCCGCGGTGCGGGACCGGCGTCAGGAACGGCGCGTCGGTCTCCACCAGGACGAGGTCGAGCGGCGCCGCCCGGAGCGCCTCGCGCAGCGGCTCGGCGTTCTTGAACGTGACGTTCCCGGCGAAGCTCATCACGTACCCGCGTTCGGCGCACACCTCGGCCATGCGGGCGTCGCCGGAGAAGCAGTGGAAGACCACCTTCTCCGGCGCGCCCTCCTCCAGCAGGAGGGCCAGGACGTCGTCGTGGGCGTCGCGGTCGTGGATGACCAGGGCCTTGCCGGTCCGCTTGGCGATCTCGACGTGGCCGCGGAACGAGGCGTGCTGGTCCTCCTTGGACGCCCAGTCGCGGTAGTAGTCCAGGCCGGTCTCGCCGATGGCGCGGACCTTGGGGTGCGCGGCCAGCCCGGCGATGTCGTCCAGGATCGCGTCGGAGATCCCCGTCGCCTCGTTCGGGTGGATCGCGACGCCCGCGTACACGGCGTCGAACTCGTCGGCGGCCTCCACGGCGAACCGGGACGACGGCAGGTCGCAGCCGATCGTGATGATCCGCGTGACGCCCGCCGCCCGCGCCGACGCGAGCTGCTCGGCCACCGGCGTCCCGACGATGTCGAGATGGCAGTGGCTGTCGAACACCTCGACGGGCAGCCGGTCGGGCAGCGGCGCGAACGAGCGGGCGGCCTGCCCGTCCTGCTCGTCGGCGCTCACGGCTTCTCCAGGCGGGCGACTTCCTCGTCCGCCACCGACGGTTCGAGCTTGCGGAACAGCGGGGCCGGCTTGGCCAGCGGGACGCCCGGCTTGATCGGCGTGGACTCCCAGCGCGCCGCGGTGGCGTAGTCGCCGGTCAGCACCTGGTAGTCCGGGCCGCCCTCCTCCGAGACCGTCCGCAGCTCCGGCATGCCGCTCCACACGCCCTCGCCGCCGAGCATCTCGTAGACCTTCTGCGACGAGGCGGGCAGGAACGGGGTGAGGAGCGTCTTGGCGTCGTCCACCACCTGCAGCGCGGTGTGCAGGATCGACTGGACGCGGGCCGGGTCGTCCTTCAGCTTCCACGGCGCCTGGTCGGACAGGTACCGGTTGGCGTCGCGGACGACGTCCAGCGCCTCGGTGATCGCGTTCTTGAACCGGGACCGGCCGAGCTCGGCGCCGACCGCGCCGAAGGCGGTGCGGCTGCGCTCCATCAGGGCCCGGTCGGCGTCGGTGAGCTCGCCCGCCTCGGGGACCGCGCCGAAGTTCTTGGCGGCCATGGTCACCGACCGGTTGACCAGGTTGCCCCAGGCGGCGACCAGCTCGTCGTTGTTGCGGCGGACGAACTCCGACCAGGTGAAGTCGGTGTCCTGGTTCTCCGGACCGGCGATCGCGACGTAGTAGCGCAGCGCGTCGACGTCGTAGCGCTCCAGGAAGTCCTTCACGTAGATGACGACCTGGCGGGACGAGGAGAACTTCTTGCCCTCCATCGTCAGGTACTCCGACGACACCACCTCGGTCGGGACGTTCAGCGCGCCGAGCGTCCCGGGGGTGCCGCCCTTGTCGCCCTGGCCGCCGTACCCGTACAGCATCGCCGGCCAGATCTCGGCGTGGAAGACGATGTTGTCCTTGCCCATGAAGTAGTAGGACAGCGCGTCCGGGTCCTGCCACCAGGCCCGCCACGCCTCCGGGTCGCCGGACCGGCGGGCCCACTCGACCGACGCCGAGAAGTACCCGACGACCGCGTCGAACCACACGTACAGCTTCTTCGCCGGGTTGTCGCGCCAGCCGTCCAGCGGGATGGGGACGCCCCAGTCCAGGTCGCGGCTGATCGCCCGCGGCTGCATGTCGTCCAGCAGGTTCAGCGCGAACTTCAGCACGTTCGGCCGCCACTGGCCCTGCTTGCCGCGCAGGTACCGGCCGAGAACGTCGGTGAAGGCGGGCAGGTCGAGCATGAAGTGCTCGGTCTCGATGAACTTCGGCTTCTCCCCGTTGATCCGGCTCACCGGATTGATCAGGTCGACCGGGTCGAGCTGGTTGCCGCAGTTGTCGCACTGGTCGCCGCGCGCCCCGTCGTACCCGCAGATCGGGCAGGTGCCCTCGATGTAGCGGTCGGGCAGGGTCCGGCCGGTGGACGGCGAGATCGCGCCCATCGTGGTCTTGGGGAAGATGTAGCCGTTGTCGTACAGGCCCTTGAAGATCTCCTGGACGATCGCGTAGTGGTTCAGGGTCGTGGTGCGGGTGAACAGGTCGTAGGTCATGCCGAGGCCGTGCAGGTCCTCGGCGATCACGCCGTTGTAGCGGTCGGCCAGCTCGCGCGCCGACACGCCCTCCTTGTCGGCCTGGACCTGGATCGGCGTGCCGTGCTCGTCGGTACCGCTGACCATCAGGACCCGGTTGCCCGCCATCCGCTGGTAGCGGCTGAACATGTCGGCGGGCAGCGCGAATCCGGAGACGTGCCCGATGTGACGGGGCCCGTTGGCGTACGGCCAGGCGGGCGCGGTCAAGATGTGTCGGCTTGACGAGGACATGGAATCAAGGGTAGTCGGGTCCGTCCCCCCAACCGCACCGATATCCGCGCGGCGCAGCCTGGAAGGTTGCTGGAGATCCGGCCCGCCCGCGTCCCGCCGCGCCGGGACGCGAGTAGCCTGGTCCGGCGTTTGCGCGGCGCGACGGTACGGCGCGCGGCGGACGGCGCGGCCCGGCACGGGCCCGCGGGACGGGAGACGGGACCGGCGGGGCGGCCCGGAGCCCGGCGACGACGATCAGGCGAAGGCAGAAGCGAGGCATGGCCCAGACCACGGCCGGTCAGACCGGCAGGCGGACGGCGGACGAGCGGACGGCGGACGGAGGGTCCGGGTCCCCCGGCAGGGCCCTCGGCCGGGTCGCCCGGCGGATCCTCGGCCGCGCCCGCCGGACCAGGCGGGTCGTGTGGCTCACCCTGTTCGTCGCGGCGTGCACCGTGCTCGCCCAATGGGTGATCATGACGCCGCCGCTGTACTTCGATCCCTACTACGTCTGGCTCGGCGCCCGCGACTGGCCGCACGTCCCGCTCACGCAGTGGCCCTTCGACGAGGTCCCCCACCAGGTCACCCGGATCGGGCTGGTGGTGCCCGCCCGGCTCGTCCAGGACGTCCTCGGCCCCGGCCAGGCCGCCTACTTCGTGATCGCGGCGCTCGGCGGGTGCGCGTTCTTCGCCGGGACGTACCTGGTCGTCCGGTCCCTGTTCGGCGATCTCGCCGGGCTGGCGTCCGCGCTGGTCCTGCTGATCAACCCGTTCTTCACGATGACCAACCCGTTCGGGCACGAGGTCACCTGGTCGAGCGGCGTGATGCTGCCCGACATGCCCGGCGCCGGGCTGTTCTCCCTCGGCATGGCGGGCCTCGTGGTCGCGAGCCGCCGGACGGGCCGCGACCAGACGCGGCTCCTGCTCGCCGCCGGGGTGCTGCTCGGGTCGTCGTTCCTCGTCCGGGAGTTCCTGGCGTTCCTGTTCCTCGCGATCCCGGTGTACCTGTGGGCGCTGCGGATCCCGTGGCGGCGCAACGTCACCGTCGGCGCGCCGATGGCGGCGATCCTGGCGATCAACCTGGTGCACAACGCGGTGGTGTGGGGCAACCCGCTGGCCGGGCTGCGCTCGGCGGCCGAGCACGGCGGCCAGTCCCGCGACTACGTCACCCGCGGTCTCGCGCTGCGCTCGTTCCTGCGCGCCATGAACGACTGGAACGCGCTAGGGACGATCTTCGTCGCGGCGCTGGCGCTGACGATCGTGGGCTGGGCGGTCACCCGGGACCGGCGGCTGGCGCTGGTCCTGGTGTGGTTCTTCGCCCTGGCCGTGCCGCTGACGGTGCTGTCGGGCGTCCTGGACCCCGACAACATCTCGCTGCGGGCCTGGCTGCCGCGCTACTGGTTCGCGGTGCTCCCCGCGCTGATGGCCGGGGCGTCCGGCTCGCTGATCCTGATGTTCCGGATGCTGCCGGCCGAGGCTGTGCGGCGGTTCCGGCTCCGCACGGTGGCGATCCCCGCGCTCGCGGTCGCGCTCGGCGCGGGGTACGCGGTGTCGGCCGTCCGCGCCGTCCCCGATCTGCCGCGTGACACGGCCTGGAACGAGTTCCGCGGTTACCTGCGCGGGCACCGCGACATGCGGCTGATCTGCGCGGACCGGCGGCTCGCGCAGACCCTCACGTTCTACACGCGCGACATGTGGGGCGAGCCCATCTGGAACGGCGAGATCCGCGACTTCCCGCACTTCATGCCACAGATCCCGCGCAACGCCCTGGAAGGGCCCATGCTCTACACCCACTGGCGCGGCCAGGAGTCGCAGATCGCCGCGGGCTGGCGGCCGTCCACCGAGATGGGCTGGCGGCTCCTGTGGCGTTCCTCCGACGGCGTCCTCCAGCTGTGGAACCCGCCTCCCGGCGCCGCCGCCGGCTGACGCCCGGCGGTCAGTGCGCCCAGGCCACCCAGTCGCCCTCGGGGGTACGGCGGGCGTCGACGATCCGCCACCCGGCGGGGGCGCCGCCCGGCCAGGACGCGGTGGCGGGCCCGTCCTCCGGCCAGGCCAGGACCACCATGTCCACGTTCTGCGGCGGCGGCACGTCCCGCGCGTTGAAGATGCTCCCCGCGCTCCACCAGGCCCAGTAGTAGTGCGAGAGCCGGATCGTCCAGGGGACGTTCCAGTCCAGCGCCACGGACCGGCGCGCGCGCAGGTCGGTGTCGGCGCGCAGGTCGGTGTGCGCGGTCGTCTCCCGGACGAGCGGGCGCGCGATCCGCTCGGTGGCGGTGACGGCCGTCGCGAGCGCCACGGCGGCGAGCAGGCCCGCCAGCAGTTCCGGCCCGCGCCTGCGCAGCACGGTCGCGAGCACCGCCAGGCCGAGCAGGGTGAGGCCCGCGAACGTCGCCCGCCACAGGTGGAACGACGTCCAGTCCCAGGTCAGGAACGAGGTCTCGGGGAAGTCGTAGCGGGTGTAGGTGTAGCGGCTCAGCCGGTCGCCCGCGTACCACTGGACGACGCACGCCGTCAGGACGGTCAGCGTCACCGCCGACGCCGCCGCCCACAGCAGCGTCCGCCGTCCGGCGCGCAAGAGGACCGCGACCCCGACGGCGAACAGGATCGGCGTGACGCAGGCCAGGTAGCGGCCGTAGACGTAGTTGCCGATGCGGTACTCGTCCGGCAGCGCCCCGGACGTGGCGAACGCGATCCCCGCCACGAGCGCGAGGAGCGCCAGCGCCAGCGCGCGCAGCCGCGCCGGGGTGCCGCGCCGGGTCGCCGCGAACGCCACGGTGACCAGGCCGATCGCGGCGACGCCGCCGGTGGCCACGGCCTGGTACCAGATCTGGCCCGTGCCGAGCGACAGCATCCAGCCCAGGCCGCCCCGGGTGGTCATCCGCTGGACGAGGTTGCCGCTCAGGTCGTTGTCGCCCGCCGGGTACAGGTGCGGGAGCAGCGCGTGGTTCAGCGCCGTCCCGGCTCCGACCCCGATGGCCAGCACGAGCGCGGCGACGGCGGTGCCGCGCCGGGACCGCCACCGGCACAGCACCGCCGCCAGCAGCAGGCAGGCGTGCACCACCAGCAGGATCGCGCCCCGGGTGTGGCAGGTGTAGGCGAAGGCGACCAGAAGCGAGGCTCCCGCGCCGGGCGCCAGGGCCCGGCGGGACGGACGCCCCGCGGGGGCGGCGGGGCGGGTCAGCCAGGCGTGCGCGAGCAGCAGCCAGCCGAGCACGACCGCCGGCAGCACCGCGTCGGTCAGCACGAACTCGGAGTAGAACAGCACGCCCGGCAGCAGCGCCGTCACGTGCGCGAACAGGTACGCCCAGCGGCGCCGCACCTGGAGGCCGCGCAGCAGCAGGTAGGCCAGCGGCAGCACCGCCGCGCCGATCATCGCGTTGATCACCAGCGCGGACCGGTACACCCCCACCGGCCCGCCGCCGATCCAGAACGCGGGCGTGAGCAGCAGCGGGTATCCGCCCCGGTAGACCGTCCCGTACGAAAGGTCCGCGTCCGGCCCGCCGGTCAGCACGCGGGCGGCGAACAGGTAGCCCGCCTCGTCGGGCGTCGCGACCGGCATCGTCTGCCCGGACGCCAGCCACAGCCGCAGCGCGACCTGCGCCGTCCAGCCGAGCAGGAACAGCAGGACCAGGCGCCGCCGCCGGGAGGCGGGTGCGGTGTCCGGGCCCGCCGGCGCGAGGACGGGACGCGCGACGGCCCGGGGCGCTGCCTCGGTGCTCATCGCCGTCCGCGGCGCCGGAAGCGGGCGCTCAGGGGAGGAAGATCCATTGCCGTGTCAGCCTGTCACAGTGCGGGCGACGCATCCTCTGCGGCCCGGAAACGCTCAGCAAGTTCTCGGCATTCAGCACGTTGCGCGACCGCGCGCCGACCCTTCGCGACGAACGCCAGGCCACGGGGCCGGGTGCCGCGGGCGGCCGGGGCGGGTCCGGAAACGCCGAGCCCCCGGGGATCGGACTCCCCGGGGGCTCGGTGACGGTCCCGAAGGGACGGCGCTCAGCTCCCGTCCTCACCCTTGGCCGAGCCGCCCGGCGCCGTCGCGGACTCGGTGGCGGGCTCGCCCTCGGCGGGCGCGGGCACCGACGCCTTCGCGACGGCGGTGGCGTCGGCGGTGGCGGTGGCGGTCGCGTCCTTGGCGGCCCGGCGCTCGCCGGCCACCTTCTCGGCGGCGGCGTCGACGACGCCCGCGGCCTCCTCGGCCGGGTCGACGAGCGGCGGGTGCTGGCGGCGGCGGATGCCGAGGATGCTGACGAACAGCGAGGCGAAGATGGCCTGCAGGCTCATCACCAGCGCGGTCGCGGCGGGCACCACGATGCGCAGCGAGTGCCGCGGGTCGAGCTCGCCGAAGTCGTTGACCCGCCAGTGCAGCAGCGAGGCGGCCAGGCCGGCCAGTCCCGCCACCGCGAGCAGCCCGCCGAGCAGCAGGCCGCGCTCCAGGCTCCACCAGTCGATGATCTTCTGTACCCGGCGGTCGTGCGGCAGGAACCCCTCCTGCATCGCGTAGACCTTGGTGAGCAGCGCGAACAGCACCGCCTGGAAGCCGATCACCAGCGCGGCGGACGCGCCGACGAGGGTGTCGACGTCGAAGGCGATGTCCCCGACCGTGACGGGACCGGTGGACAGTGCGATCCCGGCGATCAATCCGAGCGTCATAAAGACGAGACCCGGGATCAGGAACAGCCAGCGCGGGCTGTAGAGCATGAGGAAGCGGAGATGACGCCAACCGTCACGCCAGGTGTTCAGGTGCGGGGCGCGGGACCGCCCGTCCGGCGACAGCGTCGTCGGCACCTCGCGGATGTCGTACTTCTGCAGGGTCGCCTTGACGACCATCTCGCTGGCGAACTCCATGCCGCCGGTCTGCAGCCCGAGCCGCAGGATCGACTCCTTGTTGAAGGCGCGCAGCCCGCAGTGGAAGTCGCCGATCTTGCTGCGGAAGAACAGCCGGCCGACGAAGCTCAGCACCGGGTTCCCGAGGTAGCGGTGCAGCGGCGGCATGGCGCCCGGCGCGATGCCGCCCTTGAAGCGGTTGCCCATGACGAGGTCGGCGCCGTCGCGCAGTTCGTCCAGGAACGGCCCGAGGGTGGTGAAGTCGTAGGAGTCGTCGGCGTCGCCCATCGCGACGTAGCGGCCGCGCGCGGCGCGGATGCCGCCCATCAACGCGTTGCCGTACCCCTTGTCGATCACCGGCACGACACGGGCCCCGGCGTCGCGGGCGAGTTGCTGACTGCCGTCGGTGCTGCCGTTGTCGGCGATGACGACCTCGCCGTCGATGCCGCTGTCCTCAAAGAAGCCGATGGTCTTACGGACGCAGGTCTCGACCGTTTCGGCCTCGTTCAGACATGGCATCACTACGGAGAGTTCCACGCGATCTCCTTCGTTACCCCTGGTGACCGTCTGCGGTACTTTCCACTAATCTCGTCATGTTCCGCTCGGCGGCCCGTCGTCGGTCATGATGCCTGCCGGGAGCGCGTGATGCTGGGCGCTCCGCACAAGAGCGCCCGTATCGTGTTGCGCACTTGCAACCGAAAGACCCTCTCCGCCGCGCTCGCGGGCGGCAGGCTAGGACGTCAAGCATACGGGCACGGCGGCCCGGAAAGGTTGGGTCGGCTGTGACGCGCGGGGAAAAGGCGGTGCCGGGCTCGCTGCCGGGCGCACCGCCGCAGGCACCGTCACCGGGACGGGGACCGGACACCGAAGGGAAGGTGCGGTAGTGGCGGGGGACGCACCGCACGGCAGCGTGCTCGACGGGGGCCACCCCGGCGAGGAACTGCTCGACGCCGTGCAGGACGCCGCGCGGAACGCCCTGGCCACGGGCGGATCGGCCGAGATCCCGGCCGGCGTCGTGGCCGTCGCGGCGGGCGCGGCGACACGCCGCGACACGCCCGGGAGCGCCGCCACCGGCATCGATTCGGAAAACTCGGGCGCGGCGGGCGGCACCATCGTGAACACGGCCACCGGCACCGCCACGGGCACCGAGGCCGCCGGCCCCCGGCACGCCGAGGCCCCGGGCGAGTCGTCCACCGCACCGGACGAACCGTCCACCGCCGAAGGTTCCGGACGGCTCGGCCGGGCCGCCGGGCTGTGGGAGGTGGTGCGCCGCCACCCGCTCTTCGCTGTGATCATTGCCACAGCGACACTGCTCCGCCTCGTCGCCA
This sequence comes from Actinomadura roseirufa, assembly GCF_900659635.1. Taxonomy (GTDB): domain Bacteria; phylum Actinomycetota; class Actinomycetes; order Streptosporangiales; family Streptosporangiaceae; genus Spirillospora; species Spirillospora roseirufa. The sequence goes on from NZ_CAACVB010000017.1 coordinate 56,950, forward strand.
TGATCGGCTACCAGCCGGCGATGTACTTCAACGACAGCTTCGACTACCTGCACGTGGCGACCGAGCCCTACCCGAACCCGCTGCGGCCCGACGGCTACTCGTTCCTGCTGCTCGCCCTGAAGCCGTTCCACAGCTTCGCGCTCCTCGTGCTCGTCCAGCACCTCATGGGCCTGGGCATGGGCGTGATGATCTACGCGCTGCTGCGCCGCCGGTTCGGGCTGCCCGGCTGGGGCGCCGCGCTGGCGGCGGCGCCGGTCCTGCTGGACGCCTACCAGATCCAGCTCGAGGAGCTGGTGCTGTCGGACACGACGTTCACGTTCCTCGTGATGTGCACGGTCACCCTGCTGCTGTGGAAGGACCGGCCCACCTGGAAGATCGCCGCGTCCGCCGGGCTCATCGTCGGGCTGGCCTGGCTGACCCGCTCGGTGGGCATGCCGGTGCTGCTCGGCGTGCTGGCGTTCATGGCGGTCCGCCGCAACGGCTGGCGGCTCATCGCGGTGACGCTGGTGGCGTGCGCGCTTCCCATCCTGGCCTACATGGGCTGGTACAAGGCCGACACGGGCAAGTTCGCCATCACCGAGAGCAACGGCATCTTCCTGTACGCCCGCGTGTACAAGTTCGCGAACTGCCACAAGATGGACGACCTGCCGGTGAGCGAGTACGCGCTGTGCACCGAGCCGGCGACCCGCCTGCCGAACTCACAGGACGGCATCTGGAACGCGCGGTCCCCGTTCAACCGCTACCCGGGCCGCCGCTTCGGCCCGGAGAACAACGCGCTCGGCAACGACTTCGCCAAGCGGGCGATCGTCGCCCAGCCGGGCGACTACCTGCGGGTCGTCGCGCACGACTTCTTCAAGGTCTTCCGCTGGAACCGGACGGTCTTCCCGGACGAGGCGACCTACAACCAGTACGAGTTCCGCAAGAGCGGCACCGCGCTGCCCGACTGGCACATGGACAACGACTCGATCGCCTCGGCGGAGGCGAGCGCCTACGAGCGCGGCGACGCCCACACCCGGGTCGTCGAGCCGTTCGCCGGAGCCATCCGCGTCTACCAGGACCACGTCTACCTGCGCGGCACCATGCTCGGCGGCATCCTGCTGGTCGGCCTGGCGGGCGCGGTCCCGCTGTGGCGGCGCTTCGGCGGCGCGGCCCTCCTGCCCTGGAGCCTGGCGACGGGCCTGCTGCTGGCACCGGCCGCCACCGCCGAGTTCGACTACCGCTACGTGCTCCCCGCCGTCCCGCTGGCGGGCCTGGCGGCGGGCCTGGCCTTCACCCCGGAGGCAAGGGCACGCCTGGCCCCCCTGACCCGCCGCCTGCGCCGCAGCCCCAAGGTCCCCGCCAAGCCGGAGAGCACCCCCGCCACCACCTGACCCACGCGAAAGCCACTCCCCACCCCCCTCAGGGCCCCGCCACCAAGGCGAGGCCCTGAGCCGCGTAAATCCCAAAAGCCTTCCGGCGCGCCCCGCAAGCAAGGCAAAGCCAAAGGCGAGCAGGCCCGACCGACAGCGAGCGGTACGAGTCCGCAAAAGCAGGACCGACGACAAGGCTCCCAAGACCAGCGAGCCCAGCCGTCACGCGAGCGCGCGCCCTGACCGGCGGGGGCGACGCCGAAGGCGAGCCCCCGCCGGGAAGATCGCGAAGCGATTCGCGCTCGCACAAGCCCGGTCACGAAGCGAGCCGCCAGGCGAGCGAAGTGGGCCGAGCTTGCAATTAGAACGCGTGTATGTGGCGGAGGTGGTAGACCATCGCGATGTCGTTGCCGCTGCGGGCGGCGGGCATCACGCGGGGCTTGCCTCGGGGGGCCGAGAGCACCTTGATGTTCTGGCTCTGGCAGTTGGGGCAGGCGTGGTCGGTCCAGGGCGTCATGCAGCGTTGCCCCTCTTTCTCGTACACGACCGCCTCTCCCCCGTGCCCGTCGGCGTAATGGCGGGTCTCGTACTGCTCTTCCCATGTCGTCATGCAGGCCAGGCATTCGTAGACCCAGGCCTCGTGGCTCGACCACACCTCGTGCATGGCCCCCACCTCCTCGGTGACGCCCGTTCGCGCTGGCGGTGCCCGCATCGCGCATCGCCCTGCCGGGGCTCGCGCGGGGCGACGTCGGCGCCTACTTCCATTGTGCGCGCGACGGTTCCCCGATGGCCCGCTTGAGCCGCCGGGGGGGTTATTCCCCGCTTCTCCGCTTTTGGACCGCTCCGGACTGGTCGCCTGTCGTTCCAGTTACCCGCGGGCTCCGACGACGGCGTCGTACACGGTCCGCTTGGGCACGCCGTTCTCCTTGGCGATCTCCTGGATGGCCTGCTTGCGGGCCGTTCCCGCGGCCTCCCGGGCGGCGACGGCGGCCGCCAGGTCGGCCGGGTCCGACAGCCCCTCCGGCTCGGGGGCGCCCCCGACGACGAGGGTGATCTCGCCGCGGACGCCGTCGCGCGCCCAGTCGGCGAGGTCGCCGAGGGGACCGCGGCGGACCTCCTCGTAGGTCTTGGTCAGCTCCCGGCAGACGGCGGCCTCGCGGCCGGCGCCGAACGCGGCCGCCATCGCCTCCAGGGTCGCGGCGAGCCGGTGCGGCGCCTCGAAGAACACCATCGTGCGCTGCTCGGCGGCGAGGGCGGCGAGCCGCCGGGACCGCTCGCCCGCCCGGCGCGGCGGGAAGCCCTCGAAGCAGAACCGGTCGGTGGGCAGGCCGGACACGACCAGCGCGGTCGTCACGGCGGACGGGCCGGGCAGCACCGACACCGGCACGCCCTCGGCGATCGCCGCGCGGACGAGCCGGTAGCCGGGATCCGACACGCCCGGCATGCCCGCGTCGGTGATCACCAGCACGTCCCGGCCGGCCAGCAGCTCCGCCAGCAGCTCGGCGGCGCGGGCCCGCTCGTTCTGGTCGTGGTAGGACACGATCCGGGCCGCCGGTTCCACGCCGAGGTCGGCGGTGAGCCGGCGCAGCCGGCGGGTGTCCTCGGCGGCGATCACGGGTGTGCCGGCGAGGGCCGCGCGCAGCCGCGGCGACGCGTCCTCGGGCCGTCCGATCGGTGCCGCTCCCAGCAGCAGGGTCCCCATCACGCGGCCCAGTCTCTCACCGCCGCGGCACGTGCCCGGCGGCCGGCGGCGCTCCCGCGGGCGGTCCCGCGGCCGTCCTGGGGCGGAGCCGGTTTCGGAGCCGGTCGGCGCCCGTACGATTGCAGGATGGCGACGACGGATCTGTCTCCCGCCCCGGCCGTTCCCCGGCGGCCGCGGCCGCCCTCCGTGCGGGAGTGGCTGGCCCCGCCACGCCTCGGCGACCCGCTGCTCGGCTGGCTGGCCCCCCTGCTGATCACCGTGTTCGCGGGGTACCTGCGCTTCGACCGGCTCGGCACGCCGCGGACGGTCGTGTTCGACGAGACCTATTACGCCAAGGACGCGCTCGCCCTGTGGAAGTTCGGGTGGGAGCACAACACCGTCGCCAACGCCGACAAGCAGCTCATCGCCGACCAGCACGCGAACATCTGGTCCGGCGGGCCGTCGTTCGTGGCGCACCCGCCGATGGGCAAGTGGATGATCGCGATCGGCGAGTGGATGTTCGGCGCGACACCGTTCGGCTGGCGGTTCGTGCCCGCGCTGGTCGGGACGCTGTCGGTGCTGATCCTGTGCCGGGTCGCGCGCCGGATGACGGGATCGACGCTGCTCGGCTGCGCCGCCGGGCTGCTGCTGGCCCTGGACGGCCTGGAGTTCGTGACCAGCCGCGCCGCGCTGCTGGACATCTTCGTGATGTTCTGGATCCTCGCCGGGTTCGCCTGCCTGGTGAACGACCGGGACCGGTCCCGGCGCCGGCTCGCCGAGCTGATGGAGCGCGGCCCGGTGACGGCCCATGGTCCGTTCCTGGCGCACGGCTGGCGGTACGGGGCGGGAATCTGCCTCGGCCTGGCCTGTGCGACCAAGTGGACCGGGCTGTTCTACATCGGCGCGTTCGGGATCATGGTCGTGCTGTGGGACTACGGGGCGCGGCGCGCGGCCTCGGTCCGGCGGCCGTTCGCCGGGACGCTGCTGCTGGAGGCGGGCCCGGCGTTCGTCCAGCTCGTCGTGGTGGCGCTGGTGACCTACGTCGCCTCCTGGTGGGGGTGGATCTTCCGGCCGGGCGGCTACGGGCGCGGTGAGGCGGCGTCGAACCCGCTGTGGCGGCCGTTCGAGGCGATGCCGGACCTGTGGCGCTACCACAAGGCCATGCTCGACTTCCACAACGGGCTGGACGCCAAGCACCCGTACCAGTCGTGGCCGTGGGACTGGCCGGTGCTGCGCCGTCCGGTGGCGTTCTACTACACCGAGCCGAAGGGGGCGTGCGGCGGCACCGCGCGCTGCTCGCGGGAGATCCTCGGGATCGGCACGCCGGTGCTGTGGTGGGGCGCGCTGGCGGCGCTGGTCGGGGTCCTGTTCATCTGGCTGGTGCTGCGGGACTGGCGGGCCGGGGCCATCGTGCTGGGGTTCCTCGCGGGCTGGCTGAGCTGGTTCCCGTCGGCCTTCGCCGACCGCACGATGTTCCTGTTCTACGCCACGCCGCTGATCCCGTTCATGGTGCTGGCGGTGGTGCTGGTGCTCGGGTACATGATCGGGCCGGCGCCGGTACGGGCCGCCGGGGCGCACGCGGCGGGCGCCCCCAGGGCGGAACCGCCGGAACCGCCGGGCGGGCCGCCGGAGGGGTACGGGCCGTCCCTCACCGAGACCGGCGGGGCCTCCGCCGCGCCC
>NZ_CAACVB010000018.1 GCF_900659635.1 Actinomadura roseirufa
CCGAAGGGGCCTTTCCGCTCGACTTGCATGTGTTAAGCACGCCGCCAGCGTTCGTCCTGAGCCAGGATCAAACTCTCCATCAAGGTCCAACGACCACCCGAGGCGCGAACCCCGAGCAGCCAAACCTCAGAAGAAAATCCCAGCAAACAACCCTCCGTACACGAAGGGCCGTATTGCCTCAAAGAAATCCCCACCACCGAACACTGAGATCCGATGGCCACGGGGCGATCCGGCCGAACAAACCGGCCAGATCGATAAAGGCACTGGCTTTTAACACGCTGTTGAGTTCTCAAGAAACGGACACCCACCGCGCCGGACTCGCTCCCGCGAGCCCCGCTCCGGGGCAACCCTTCTAGTTTAGCCGCTCCGTCCGGTTTGTCAAACCCTGGGCGGTTTGGCCATCCACGTCCCGTTTGGGCGCGAGAGACTCACACCCAACTGTTCCGTGGAAGTTTCCCCCGAGGTCGGCCGCCTGTCGGCGTCCCGCTCCCCCGTGGGGCGTGTAGAACATTAGGTCGCTCCGGCAGCACCGTCAAATCGGCTCCGCGAGGGCATGTATCCCCAGGTCAGTCGGGGTTTTCGGGGTCTCAAACCTTGCTCGGGGACAGTCTCTTGTAACCGCACTGTGACGTGTATCTGGCGAAGCTCGTCCGCAACGCGCCGAGCGCCCGCCGGAACCGTCCGGAGGGCGCTCGTCCTTCGTGGGCCAGAGGCCCTGATCAGGGCGCGGTCACCTCGACGCCGCCGACGCTGCGCTTGCCTCGCCGCAGGACGAGGAAGCGGCCGTACAGGAGATCGGCGGCCGCGGGGACGGCGTCCTCCGACTCCACCTTGGCGTTGTTGAGGTAGGCGCCGCCCTGGGCGATCGCACGCCGTGCCTCCGACTTGCTCTTGCACAGGCCGGACGCCGCCAGGAGGTCGGCCACGGACGGCAGGCCGCCCCGCGGGACCTCCGTGCGCGGGACCTCGGCGAGCGCGGACCTCAGGGTGCGCTCGTCCAGCTCCTGGAGGACGCCCTGCCCGAACAGGGCCTTGGACGCGGCGATGACCCGGGCCGTCTCGTCGGCGCCGTGCACGAGGGTGGTCATCTCCTCGGCGAGAGCGCGCTGGGGCGCGCGGGCGGCGGGGCGGTCGGCGCCCTGCTTGACGAGGTCCTCGATCTCCTCGCGGGTACGGAAGCTGAAGACCTTGAGGAGCTTCTCCACGTCCCGGTCGTCGGAGTTGATCCAGAACTGGTAGAAGGCGTAAGGCGAGGTCAGCTCGGGGTCGAGCCAGTAGGTCTCGCCTCCGGCGGTCTTGCCGAACTTGGACCCGTCGGCCTTGGTGAGCAGCGGGGTGGTCAGCGCGTGGGCGCTGCCCCCCTCGACGCGGCGGATCAGGTCGACGCCGGCGGTCAGGTTGCCCCACTGGTCGCTGCCGCCGGTCTGGAGCCGGCAGCCGTGCCGGCGGTACAGCTCGAGGAAGTCCATCGACTGCAGCAGGACGTAGCTGAACTCCGTGTAGCTCATCCCGGAGCTTTCGAGGCGGGCCTTCACCGTCTCGCGGGCCAGCATGCGGTTCACCGGGAAGTGCTTGCCGATGTCGCGCAGGAACTCGATGGCCGACATGGGGCCGGTCCAGTCGAGGTTGCTGACCATGGCGGCGCCGGTCGGGCCGTCGCCGAAGTCGAGGAACCGTGCGACCTGGCCGCGGATCCGCTCGACCCATCCGGCGACGGTCTCCTCGGAGTTCAGGACGCGCTCGGTGCTCTTGCCGCTGGGGTCCCCGATGAGGCCGGTGGCGCCGCCGACGAGGCCGAGGGGCCGGTGGCCGGCCAGCTGGAAGCGCCGCAGGATCAGGATCTGGATCAGGTTGCCGAGGTGCAGCGAGGGCGCGGTGGGGTCGAACCCGCAATACAGCGTGACCGGCCCCGCGGCGAGCAGGGCGCGCAGGTCGTCCTGATCGGTGGACTGCGCGATGAGGTCGCGCCACGCGAGGTCGTCCAGGATGTCGGTCACGTTCTCCCTCGTCTCCGCCTTGCTCTCTCCGTACGTCCATCAGGGTGCCCGATGGAACGCGAACAAAGGTAACGGTATCCGCGGAGGGGGGCGGGAGGACGCTAGCGGACGGGGTTCCGGCGCTGCCGCGGGACGTGGGCGCGGTATGGGGAGACGCTGGGGTCTCCGTCGATCCAGAAGCGCCAGGGGACCTCCTTGGCCCCGTTGACGCCCGTGCGCGGCCCGCATCTGATGAGCGCGGGATCGGCCGGCTCCCCGACGTGGACGGTGAGGGGGCCGCCCGCGGAGCAGACGTCCAGCCCGTTCTGCTCGCGGGCGACGCCGAGGGCCTGGCAGAGCCGGGCGGGACCGCGGGCGAGGTCCCGGACGGTCGAGCGCGGGCGGCGGGCGCGCGCGGCCTCCTCGCCGGCGATGATCTCGCCGGCGCGCAGCAGGACGGCCGAGGAGAGCCCGTCCGGCCCGCAGACGAGGTTCATGCAGAAGTGCATGCCGTAGGTGAAGTAGACGTAGGCGAAACCGGGCGGTCCGAACATGACGGCGTTGCGCGGCGTCCGGCCGCGGTAGGCGTGCGAGGCGGGGTCGAGGGGCCCGGCGTAGGCCTCGACCTCGGTGATCCGGGCCGTGACGTCGCCGCCGGGCGCGCGATGCGTGATCCGATGCCCGAGCAGCGCGGGCGCGACCTCCTGGACGGGCCGGTCGAAGAACTCCCGTGGCAGCAGCGCTCCGCTCATCGCCTCACCGTGATCGTGTCGTGGTTCCGCCGGGCAGCCAGCTTAGGCGGCGCCGGAGACCGCCCGGCCCGTGCCCGGTGCGGCGGGACGGGCCGGGCGGAACGTCCGGCGGCTCAGGCGTCGGCGCCGGCGGCCCAGCCGGCGTGCTCGTTGACCAGCGCGCGGAGGTCGCGGAGCTGCTCACCGACCCGCTCGGGGGCCGTGCCGCCGTGGCCCTTGCGGGACGCCAGCGCGCCCTGGACGTTGAGGACCTCGCGGACGTCCGGGATGAGCGACGGGGAGACCTTCGCCAGCTCGTCGTCGGTGAGGTCGTCGAAGTCCTTGTCGTTGACCTGGCACCAGACCACGAGGTGCCCGACGATCTCGTGCGCGTCCCGGAAGGCGACGCCGCGCCGGACGAGCAGCTCCGCAAGGTCGGTGGCCAGCGCGAAGCCCTCGGGGGCGAGGGCCTCCAGGCGTTCGGTGTTGACCCGCATGGTGGCGATGAGGCCGGACATCGCGGGCAGGACGAGCAGGAGCGTCTCGACGGCGTCGAAGGCGCCCTCCTTGTCCTCCTGGAGGTCCCGGTTGTAGGTGAGCGGGAGGCCCTTGAGGGTGGTCAGCAGGCCGACCAGGTGGCCGATGAGCCGGCCGGCCTTGCCGCGGGCGAGCTCGGCGACGTCGGGGTTCTTCTTCTGCGGCATGATCGACGACCCGGTGGCGTAGGTGTCGTCCATCTCGATCCAGCGGAACTCCTGCGACGCCCAGAGGCAGATCTCCTCGCCGAGGCGGGACAGGTGCACGCCGATGAGGGCGGCGGCGAAGAGGAACTCGGCGACGAAGTCGCGGTCGGCGACGGCGTCCATCGAGTTGGGGGCGGCGCTGTCGAAGCCGAGCTCGGCCGCGGTGGCGCGCGGGTCCAGCGGCAGCGAGGACCCGGCGAGCGCCCCGGAACCGAGGGGGGACACCGCGGCGCGGCGGTCCCAGTCGCGCAGCCGGTCGATGTCGCGGGTGAGCGGCTGCACGTGCGCGAGGAGCTGATGCGAGAAGAGCACGGGCTGGGCGTGCTGGAGGTGCGTCATGCCGGGGGCGGCGACGCCGAGGTTGTGCTCGGCCTGGGCGATCAGCGCGGTCTCCAGCTCGACGAGCCGGGAGACGATCTGGCGGGCGTGGTCGCGCAGGTACAGCCGCAGGTCGGTGGCGACCTGGTCGTTGCGGCTGCGGCCGGCGCGCAGCTTGCCGCCGAGCGTGCCGAGGCGCTCCAGCAGGCCGCGTTCGAGGGCGGTGTGCACGTCCTCGTCGGCGACGGCGGGACGGAACTCGCCGGACCGGCAGGCCGACTCCAGGTCGTCCAGGGCACCGATCATGCGCTCGAGCTCGTCGTCGGTGAGCAGCCCCGCCCGGTTCAGGACGCGGGCGTGCGCGCGCGAGCCCATCAGGTCGTAGGGGGCGAGCCGCCAGTCGAACTGGACGCTCACGGAGAGCCGCGCGAGCGCGTCCGACGGGCCGCCTTCGAACCGGCCGCCCCACAGTCGCGTCGGTGCCTTGGTCACGGAGATCCTCTTCTTTCCCTGCGTTGTCGTTAGGTGTCCCCGCCATCCCATCACGGGGCCCGCGCGAACGCCGTGCGGAAGCGCCGCGCGCCGGATTCGGGCGCGCGGCTCCCCCGCACGGCACGGCGTCCGCCACAGGGTACGGCTCCGGCGGCGCCGGGCCGGCGGCCCGGCGCCGCGTCGGGCGGGGTGTCAGGCGCCGAGGTCGCGGTCCCGCTTGGCGGCGATCTTGCTGGGCAGGCTCCACAGCTCGACGAAGCCCTTGGCCAGGCTCTGGTCGAAGGCGTCGCCGGTGTCGTAGGTCGCCAGGTCGTAGCTGTAGAGGGAGGCGTCGCTGCGCCGCCCGGTGACGACGGCGCGGCCGCCGTGCAGGGTCATCCGGACGTCGCCGGAGACCTGCCGCTGCGCGTCGTCGATGAACGCGTCCAGGGCGTCCTTCAGCGGCGAGAACCAGAGGCCGTCGTAGACGAGCTCGCCCCACCGCTGGTCGACGGACCGCTTGAAGCGGGCCAGGTCGCGTTCGACGGTGACGTTCTCCAGCTCCATGTGCGCGGCGATGAGCGCGATCGCGGCGGGCGCCTCGTACACCTCGCGGCTCTTGATGCCGACGAGCCGGTCCTCGACCATGTCGATGCGGCCGACGCCCTGGGCGCCGGCGCGCCGGTTGAGCTCGGCGATGACCTGGTACGGGGTGAGCGGGCGGCCGTCCAGTGCGACCGGGACGCCGGAGGCGAAGGTGATGACGACCTCGTCGGCCTCGCGGGGCTCGGCGGGGTCGGAGGTGTAGGAGTAGACGTCCTCGATGGGGCCGTTCCAGATGTCCTCGAGGAAGCCGGTCTCGACGGCGCGGCCCCACAGGTTCTGGTCGATCGAGTAGGGGGACTTGGCCGACACGTCGATCGGCAGGCCCTTGTCCTCGGCGAACGCGATGGCCTTGTCGCGCGTCCAGGCGTAGTCGCGGGCCGGCGCGATGACCTTCAGGTCGGGGTTCAGCGCGGACAGGCCGGCCTCGAAGCGGACCTGGTCGTTGCCCTTGCCGGTGCAGCCGTGCGAGACCGCGGTGCCGCCGAACTCGCGGGCGGCCGCGACGAGGTGCTTGACGATCAGTGGCCGGGACAGCGAGGACAGCAGCGGGTAACGGTCCATGTAGAGGGCGTTGGCCCGCAGGGCGGGGACGCAGAAGTCGGCGGCGAACTCCTCCTTGGCGTCCACCACGACGGACTCGGTCGCGCCGCAGGCCAGCGCCCGCTTGCGGATGGTGTCGAGGTCCTCGCCGTCCTGGCCGACGTCGACCGCCACCGCGATGATCTCGCCGCCGGTCTGCTCGGCGAGGAACGGGATGGCCACGGAGGTGTCCAGGCCCCCCGAGTACGCGAGTACGACGCGCTCACTCATGATCGTCTTCTCCTGTGCGAAGTGTCCTGTGGTCGGGGTGTGCGGCGGAGGCGGGGGCGCGGCGGCCCCTACCCTCGTCGCTCGCGGCCGTTCGTCAGTTTCAGCAGTGCCTGCGCGACGTCCTCGCCGCCGACGGGGTCGCGGGCGATGACGAGGATCGAGTCGTCGCCCGCGACGGTGCCGAGGATCGAGGGCCACTCGGCGTGGTCGATCGCCGAGGCCAGATACTGCGCGGCCCCCGGCGGTGTCCGCACGATGACGAGGTTGGCGGACGCCTCGGCGGAGACGAGCAGCTCCGCGGCGATCCGGCCGAGCCGCCCGGCGAAGGTCTCGGTGGCGCCGGTGCGGGTCCGCCGGATGCGCTCGCCGCCCTCCCCGGGGACGGCGTAGATCAGGCTGCCGTCGTCGGCGCGGAGCCGGACGGCCCCGATGTCCACCAGGTCCCGCGACAGGGTGGCCTGGGTGACCTCGACGCCGTCGTCGCCGAGCAGCCTGGCCAGCTCACCCTGCGAGTGCACGGGGTGCCGGTTCAGCAGCTCGATCACCCGCGCGTGCCGGGCGGCCTTGGTCATCGGGGTGGTCATCCGGACCGCTCCAGCAGCCAGGTCAGCAGGGCCTTCTGGGCGTGCAGGCGGTTCTCGGCCTCGTCCCAGACCCGGCTGCGGGGGCCGTCGAGGACCGCGGCGGCGATCTCCTTGCCGCGGTAGGCGGGCAGGCAGTGCAGGACGATCGCGTCGGGGCCGGCGAGGCCGAGCAGGGCCTCGTCCACGGCGTACGGCTCGTAGCGGGCGGTGTCCTTGCCGCCCTGCCCCATCGACACCCAGGTGTCGGTGGCGAGGACGTCGGCGCCGGAGGCGGCGGCGCGGGCGTCGGCGGTGACGGTCACCGACCCGCCGGTGGCGGCGGCGATCTCGGTGGCGCGGGCGACGACCGCGGCGGCGGGCGGCTCGCCCGCGGGGGCGGCGACCCGCACGTGCATGCCGGCCGTGGCGCAGCCGAGCAGATAGGAATGGGACATGTTGTTGGCGCCGTCGCCGAAGTAGGCGAGGGTGAGGCCGGGCAGGGCGCCCCTGGCCTCCCGGACGGTCTGCAGGTCGGCGAGGATCTGGCAGGGGTGGAACTCGTCGGTGAGGGCGTTGACGACGGGCACGGTGGTCCCGTCCGCCATCTCCTCGATCCGCTCCTGCCCGCCGGTCCGCCACACGATCGCGGCGACCTGCCGTTCTAGGACGCGGGCGGTGTCGGCGATGGTCTCGCCGCGGCCGAGCTGGCTCGTTCCGGCGTCCATGACCAGCGGGTTCCCGCCCAGCTCGGCGATGCCTGCCGCGAACGACAGCCGGGTGCGGGTGGACGGCTTGTCGAACAGGACCGCGACCGACCGGGGACCTTCGAGCGGCCGGAACCCGAACCGGTCGGCCTTCACCCGGGCGGCGAGGTCGAGGACCTCGGCCTGCTCGGCGGGCGTGAGGTCGTCGTCGCGCAGGAAGTGCCTGGTCACGCGGCCACCTCCGTCGCGTCCAGGATCGCCGGCAACGCGTCGGTGAACGAGCGCGCCTGCCCGGCGGTGAGGGTCAGCGGCGGGGCGAGCCGCAGCGCGTCCGGCTGGACGGCGTTGACCAGGAAGCCGGCCGCGCGGGCGGCGGCCTCGGCGGCGGGGGCGTGCGGCCCGGTCAGCACGGCGGCGCGCCAGAGTCCGCGGCCCCGCACGCCCGCCAGCAGCGGATGCTCCACGGCGGCGATCCCCGCGGCGAGGACCTCCCCCGTCGCGGCGGCGTTGCCGAGCAGCCCGTCGCGCTCGATGGTGGTGAGCACGGCGAGGGCGGCGGCCGCGGCGACCGGGTTGCCGCCGAAGGTGCTGCCGTGGTCGCCCTTGGCGAAGATGCCGCCGTGCGGGCCGAACGCGACGCACGCGCCGATCGGCAGCCCCCCGCCGAGGCCCTTGGCCAGCGTGAGGATGTCGGGCCGCGCCCCGGCGAGGTCGTGCTCGAAGGCGAACCAGGCGCCGGTCCGGCCGATCGCCGACTGGATCTCGTCGGAGACCAGCAGCGCGCCGGTGGCGTCGCAGATCTCCCGCGCCGCCGCGAGGTAGCCGTCCGGCGGCGGGACGACCCCACCCTCGCCCTGCGCCGGCTCGAGGAAGAGCGCGGCGCAGTCCTCGTCCACCGCGGCCTTGAGCGCGGCGACATCACCGTAGGGGACGAACCGGACGTCCAGGGCGTGCGGCCCGAACGGCTCCCGGATCGAGGCCTTGCCGGTCAGGGCCAGCGCGCCCATGCTCCGGCCGTGGAACCCGTTCTCCGTCGCGACGAAGACGGACCGGCCGTTCGCCCGGCCGTGCTTGATCGCGAGCTTCAGCGCGCACTCGTTGGCCTCGGTGCCGCTGTTGGACAGGAACACCCGGCCGTCGCCGCCGAGCAGGTCCAGCAGCCGCTCGGCGAGCAGCACCGCGGGCTCGTTGACGAACAGGTTCGAGGTGTGCGCCAGCGTCGCGACCTGTGCCGACACCGCCTCGACCAGCGCCGGGTGGCCGTGCCCGAGGGAGCTGACCGCGATACCGGCGATCAGGTCCAGGTAGGCGCGGCCGTCGGCGTCCCACACCCGGCAGCCCTCGCCGCGGACGAGCGCCAACGGGGGGACGCCGTAGTTCGGCATGAACGCGGCCTGGTACCGCTCGCGCAGGTCGCTCACGCCGTCTCCTCCAGTACGGACGCGCCCAGGGGGGAGGGCAGCACCATCGTCCCGATCCCTTCGTCGGTGAAGATCTCCAGCAGCAGCGAGTGCGGGACCCGCCCGTCCAGCACGTGGGCCCGCGGGACACCGCCGCGCACGGCGGTCAGGCAGGCCTCCATCTTCGGCGCCATCCCCGCCGACAGGCCCGGCAGCAGCGCCGCCAGCTCGTCGGTGGTGAGGCTGCCGATCACGTCGTCGCTGTCGGGCCAGTCGGCGTACAGGCCCTCCACGTCGGTGAGCACGACGAGCTTCGCCGCGTCCAGCGCGACCGCGAGGGCCGCGGCGGCGGTGTCGGCGTTGACGTTGTAGACCTCGCCGTCGTCGCCGCGCGCGACGCTGGAGACCACCGGGATCCGGCCGTCGTCCAGCAGCGCCCGCACGGCGCCGACCTGAACCTCGACGATCTCGCCGACCTGGCCGATGTCGACGGGCTCGCCGTCCACGACCGCGTGCTTGCGCTCGGCGGTGAACAGGTTCGCGTCCTCGCCGGACATGCCGACCGCGAACGGGCCGTGCCGGTTGACCAGCCCGACCACGTCCCGCTGCACCTGCCCGGTCAGCACCATCCGGACGACGTCCATGGCCTCCGGCGTGGTCACCCGCAGCCCGGCGGTGAACGTCGAGTCGATGCCGTTGCGGGCCAGCGCCGAGTCGATCTGGGGGCCGCCGCCGTGCACGATCACCGGCCGCAGGCCCGCGTAGCGCAGGAACACGACGTCCTCGGCGAACGAGTGCCGCAGCGCCTCCTGCGTCATCGCGTGCCCGCCGTACTTGATCACGACGGTGCGGCCGTGGAAGCGCTGCAGCCACGGCAGCGCCTTGATCAGCGTCTCCGCCCTGCCCATGAGCTCGCTCCGCTCGCCGGTGCCCGGGGTGACCGCGCTCATGTCGAGTACGCCGAGTTCTCGTGGACGTAGTCGGCCGTGAGGTCGGTCGTCCAGACGGTCGCGCTGTGCGGGCCCGCCGACAGGTCGACGGTGATCGTCACGTCGCGGGGGCGGAGGTCGACCTTGTCGCGGTCGTCGCCGAACGAGCCGCCGCGGCACACCCACACGCCGTTGATCGCGACGTTCAGCTGGTCGGGGTCGAACACCGCGTCGGTGGTGCCGACGGCCGCCAGCACCCGGCCCCAGTTGGGGTCCTCGCCGTGGATGGCGCACTTGAGCAGGTTGTTGCGGGCGACCGAGCGCCCGGCGGTGACCGCGTCGGCGTCGGACGCGGCGCCGACCACCTCGATCGCGATGGCCTTGGACGCGCCCTCGGCGTCGACGAGGAGCTGCCGGCCGAGGTCGCCGCACACCTCGGTGAGCAGCGCGGTGAACTCCTCCTCGCCGGGGACGACCCCGGTGGCGCCCGAGGCCAGCAGCAGGACGGCGTCGTTGGTGGACATGCAGCCGTCGGCGTCGAGCCGGTCGAAGGTGACGGCGGTGGCCGCGCGCAGCGCCCGGTCCAGCACCTCGGCGGGCAGGTCGGCGTCGGTGGTGACGACGCACAGCATCGTGGCCAGGGACGGGGCGAGCATGCCCGCGCCCTTGGCCATCGCGCCGATCATGTAGCCGCCGGCGCCCTGCCGGAAGGAGATCTTCGCGACGGTGTCGGTGGTGCGGATGGCGTCGGCCGCGGCGAGCCCGCCGTCCCCGCGCGACAGCTCGGCGACGGCCGTGTCGACGCCGGGCAGCAGCACGTCCATCGGGAGCCGCTCGCCGATCAGCCCGGTGGAGCAGACCGCGATCTCCCCGGCCGACTCCTCCAGGAGCCCGGCGGCCCGCTCGGCGGTGGCGTGGGTGTCCTGGAAGCCGGGCGCGCCGGTGCAGGCGTTGGCGCCGCCGGAGTTCAGCACGACCGCGCGGACACGGCCGCCCTTGAGCACCCGCTCCGACCACAGCACGGGGGCGGCCTTCACGCGGTTGCGGGTGAACACCCCCGCCGCCGCGCGGGACGGCCCGTCGTTGACGACGAGGGCCAGGTCGCGGCCGCCGCCGTTCTTCAGCCCGGCGACGACACCGGCGGCGCGGAAACCCCGGGGGGCGGTGACGCTCAAGGAGACACTCCGATCGTGGTGAGCCCGAGTTCTTCCGGGAGGCCGAGGGCGAGGTTGGCGCTCTGGACGGCACCGCCCGCCGTGCCCTTGGTGAGGTTGTCGATGGCGGCGACGACGACGATCCGCCCGGCGTCCTCGTCCAGGGCCGCCTGGACGAGGACGGTGTTCGCGCCGAGCGTCATGGACGTGGCCGGCCACCGCCCCTCCGGCAGCAGGCCGAGGAACGGCTCTCCCTCGTACGCCCGCTCGTAGGCGGCGCGCAGCGACGCGGCGGTGACGCCGGGACGGGCCTTGGCGGTGCAGGTGGCGAGGATGCCCCGGCTCATCGGCGCGAGCGTCGGGGTGAACGACACCGTGACCGGGCCGCAGGCGACCACGCCGAGGTTCTGCGCCATCTCGGGGGTGTGCCGGTGCAGGCCGCCGGCGGCGTAGGCGCTCACCGAGCCCATGACCTCGCTGCCCAGCAGGTGCGGTTTGAGGGCCCGCCCGGCGCCCGAGGTGCCGGACGCGGCGACCACGACGACGTCCGGTTCGGCGAGCCCGGCGGCGAAGGCCGGGAACAGCGCGAGGGTCACCGCGGTCGGGTAGCAGCCGGGCACGGCGATGCGCCGCGCACGGCGCAGCGCGGCCCGCTGGCCCGGCAGCTCGGGAAGCCCGTAGGGCCAGGTGCCCGCGTGGGCCGTGCCGTAGAACCGCTCCCAGGCCGCCGGGTCGGCGAGCCGGTGGTCGGCGCCGCAGTCGACGACGAGCACCTCCTCGCCGAGCCGCTCGGCGAGCGGCCCGGACCGGCCGTGCGGCAGGGCCAGGAACACGACGTCGTGACCGGCGAGGGTCTCCGGGGTGGTCTCGGCCAGGACGCGCCCGGCCAGTGATCGCAGGTGGGGGTGGTGCGCGCCCAGCTCGGTGCCCGCGTTGGAGCCCGCGGTGAGCGCGCCGATCTCGAACTCTGGATGTCCCGCCAGGATGCGCAGCAGCTCGCCGCCCGCGTACCCGCTGGCGCCGGCGACCGCCGTCCGGATTCCCATGTCCACTCTGCCCTTCGGAAGCAATGAGCAAGAGTATGCATGCTGCTGGATGAGTATTCAATGATCCGTGCCCGGCTTGTAGGAGTTTGAGACGAGAGCCACAAAGATGCTTAGGCGGCTAAAGATTTGACACCTAAACATCGGTGGGCTAATAATCCCCGTCGTGGAGAACCTCGGCTTCGGTGACCTGTCTCGGCTCGGCCCCGTGGAGGAGTGGCCCATCGGCCGTCTCTTCGCGGTGGCCTCACGGCTCTCGGGGCCGATCGTGTTGCGGCTGGTCGAGCGGCACGGGGTCAGCCCGGCGGGGTTCTTCACGCTGCGCGCGCTCTCCGTCGAGGACGGCCTGCGGGCCGGTGAGATAGCCAGGCGGCTGCTCATCACCCCGGCGACGGTGACCTCCGTCGTCGACACCCTGGAGCGCAACGGCCACGCCGAGCGGCGCCGCTCCGAGCAGGACCGGCGCGCCGTCCTCGTGCACATCACCGAGGCCGGACGGCGGCTGGTCGCCGAGAAGAACCAGCCGATCGGCCACGACATCGTGCAGCTCTACGACGTCGTCGACGAGGGCGACGAGCCCGCCGTCCGCAGATTCCTGCTCAGCCTCATCAAGCGGTTCGAGGAACACTCAGAGACGAGGGAGGAAAGCGCGTGACCGCGTCCCCTGGGCCCGCCGTCCGCACGGTGGACCTGCACAAGACCTACACGAGCCCGCGTGGGGATGTGCCCGCGGTGCGGGGCATCGACCTGGAGGTGCGGCCCGGCGAGTTCTTCGGGCTGCTCGGCCCGAACGGCGCCGGGAAGTCGACCACCATCGGGATGCTGACCACGCTGGTGGTGCCCACGAGCGGCACCGCCGAGGTGTGCGGCTTCGACGTGGCCCGGCGGCCGGTCGAGGTCAAGCGCCGCATCGGCATGGTGTCGCAGAACAACACCCTCGACGCCGACCTCACCGCCTTCGAGAACCTGGAGTTCCGCGGCCGCTACTTCGGCCTCGGCGCCCGCGACGCCCGCCGCCGCGCCGAGGAGCTGCTGGAGCTGTTCGGCCTCACCGACCGCCGCAAGGGCGTCCCGTTCGAGATGTCGGGCGGGCAGGTCAAGCGGCTGATGATCGCCCGCGCCCTGGTGCACCGGCCCGAGGTGCTGTTCCTGGACGAGCCCACCGCCGGTCTCGACCCGCAGAACCGGGCCAACCTGTGGGAGCTGCTGCGCGGCCTCCAGAGCCGCGGCCAGACCATCCTGCTCACCACCCACTACATGGAGGAGGCCGAGGCCCTCTGCGACCGGGTCGCGGTCGTCGACCACGGCACGGTCCTGGCCAGCGACACCGTCGAGGGCCTTAAGGGCTCGGCGGGAACCGACACCGTCATCACCGTCTCCTTCGACGGCGCGGTCCCCGAGGGCGTCCACGCCCTCGACCGGCGCGAGGGCGTCAGCCGGATCGAGGTCGGCGACGGCCAGGTCCGCGTGTTCGCCCGCTCCCCCGCCGGCGTGCTCGGCGAGCTCGTCGCCGCCGGCGCCGCCGCCGGGGTCGGCGTCACCGACGCCGCCCAGCTCCGCCCCAGCCTGGAGACCGTCTTCCTCACCCTCACCGGACGGGAGTACCGAGATTGACCTCCCCAGCCAGCCCGAACGCCACCGGGCCCACGCCCGGCGGGACCACCGAGGAGCCGGCCGGATCTGAGTCCGCGCCGTCACCCGCCGCCCCCCGCAACGAGGCCGCCGGACCCGGTCCGGCCATGCCCCGGGCCACCCTGACCGGCACGTTCCTCGCGATGATGGCGCGCGAGGTCAGGGTCATGCGCAAGAACTTCCTCTCCACGTTCGTCCGCGTGCTCGTCCAGCCGCTGATGTTCGTGTTCGTGTTCGCCTACGTCCTGCCGAAGGTCGGGTCCGGCGCCGGGGCGGGCGGATTCGCGTCCAAGGACGGCGGCCCCACCTTCGCCACCATCCTCGTGCCCGGACTGGTCGGCTCGGCCATCGTGATGCAGGGCATGATGGCCGCGATCTTCCCGCTGATGATGGAGCTGTCCTGGCAGCGGTCCATCACCGACCGGGCCCTGGCCCCCGTGCCGGTCCCCGTGCTGGCCCTGCAGAAGATCACGGCGGCGGGGCTGCAGGCGCTGATCGCCGGGCTGCTGGTCTTCCCCTGCGTGCTGTTCGTCCACGCCGGCGGCCAGGCACCGAACATCCACGTCGGCAACTGGCCGGTGCTGCTGCTGACGCTCGTGACGGGCTCGCTGATGTGCGCGTCCGGCGGGCTGCTGCTCGGCACGCTCATCGACCCGCAGAAGTCGCAGGTGCTGTTCGCGCTCGTCCTGGTGCCCATGTCGATGCTCGGCTGCGTCTACTACCCCTGGGCCGCGCTCGACCACGTCCGCTGGCTGCAGATCGTCACCCTGATCAACCCGATGGTGTACGTCAACGAGGGGCTGCGCACCGCACTGACACCGCAGATGGAGCACATGCCCATCTGGGCGTTCGGCTCGGTCCTGATCCTCGGCACGGCGGCGCTGTCATGGGCCGCCGCCCGCACCTTCACCCGCCGCGTCCTCACCTGAGAGGAACGGCCCCCCAGGCCCTGCGCACCCCGCCGGGTGCGCAGGGCCTCCGTGTACGGACCCCGCTCTTCGTTCTCCAGCGCACCTCCGTGATCAAGGGCGGGGCGGGGCCGGGGGCACGGCTCGCCACGGAGGTGCTCACCGGCCTGGCCCCGGGCCGGCGCAGTCACGTGATCGCGGAGACGGGGCGGACGGTGCTGAGAGCCGTCCCGGCCCGGCGGCGGAGGGAGCCCGCCGTCCGGGAACTTCACCAGGTCCTCGCCGGGAGCGTCCCTCGCACGCGCCCGGCTTCGCCGGCGTGAGGCGTGTCCCGGATCCGAGCCGGTCCGGGACACGCCATGACGGGGTCGTCAGGCGCCGCGCAGGACCGCGCCGGTCCGCTCGGCCGCCACCGCGACCGCCGCGTCCCTGGCCTGGGACGCCTCCTCCGCGGTCAGCGTCCGGTCCGCCGCCCGGAACCGCAGCGCGTAGGCCAGCGACTTGCGGCCCTCGCCGACCTGCTCGCCGGTGTACACGTCGAACAGCCGGATCGCCTCCAGCAGCTCGCCCGCGCCCTCCCGCAGCGCCGCCTCGACGTCGGCGGCGGGCACCGCGGAGCCGACGACCAGCGCGACATCCTGGGTGGCGACCGGGTAGGTCGAGACGTGCGGCGCCCGCACCGGCACCGGCTCGCCCAGCCGGCGCAGCTCCAGCTCCATCGCGCAGCTGCGCTCCGGAAGCCCGTACGCCTTGGTGACCCGGGGGTGCAGCTCGCCCGCGTGGCCGACGAGGACGTCACCGGCGTACAGGGCGGCGCAGCGGCCCGGGTGCCAGGGCGCGTGCCGGTCCGCCCTGACCGTCAGCTCGACGCCGACCTCGCGGGCGACCGTCCGCGCGGCCTCGACGGCGTCCGCCCACAGCGCCGGACGGCCCGCGCCCCACCAGCCGGAGCGCTCGCGCTCACCGGACAGCGCCACCGCCACCCGGTAGGGCTGGTCGGGCAGCGCCGCCTCCACCGAGGCGATCTCCTCCGCCGTCGGGCCGCGATCCACCCGCAGCCGCGGCGACCGCTCCGGCGCTCCGGGACGGGGCAGGAACACCGCTCCCGTCTCGAAGAGGGCCGCGTCGCCGAACCCGCGCCCCACGTTGTGCCCCAGCGCGCGCAGCAGGCCCGGCAGCAGCGTGGTGCGCAGGAGCGGCTCGTCCTCCGACATCGGGTTGGCCAGCCGCAGCGCCGCGCGGCGCGCGTCGTCGGCCGGAAGCTGCAGGTCGTCCCAGTCCTTCTCGGCGGCGAACGGGAAGGCCAGCACCTCGACGTAGCCCGCGCCGGCAAGGGCGCGGCCGATCCGGCGGCGCAGCCGCTGCTCGCCGGTCAGACCCTGCCCGGCGGCCCGCGGCGGCCGTGAGGGGATGTGGTCGTACCCCTCGAGCCTGATGACCTCCTCGGCGAGGTCGTTCGGCTCGGTCAGGTCCGGGCGCCACGCCGGCGGCGTCACGGTGAGGACGTCCCCGCCCGTCACGGCGCAGCCGACCTGCTCCAGCCGCCGGACGACCGCCTCGCGCGGGTAGGTCAGGCCCGCCACCCGCCCCGGGTGGCCCGCCGCCATCGTGATCGTCACGGGCTCGGCGGGCACCTGCGCGTGCGTGACGCCGGGCACGATCTCGGCGCCGCCGAGCTCGGCCAGCATCCGCGCCGCCCGGTACGAGGCGTACAGCGGCAGGTCGCGGTCGACCCCGCGCTCGAACCGGTAGGACGCCTCGCTGTGCAGCCGGTGCCGGCGCGCCATCCGGGCGATGCCCGGGGCGTCGAAGTGCGCGGCCTCGATGACCATCGCGGTGGACCGGTCGTCGATCTCCGTCGCCAGACCGCCCATCGTGCCCGCCAGGGAGATCGGCCCCGAGGCGTCGGTGATGAGGATGTCGTCCGGGTCCAGGGCCCGCTTGACGTGGTCGAGCGTCTCCAGCATCTCGCCCTGCGCCGCGCGCCGCACCACGATCGGGCCGGTCAGCTTGGCCCGGTCGAAGGCGTGCAGCGGCTGCCCGAGCTCCAGCATCAGGTAGTTGGTGACGTCCACGGCCAGCGACACCGCGCGCATCCCGGCGCGGTGCAGGCGGACCCGCATCCACATCGGCGTCCGCGCGTCCGCGTCGAAGCCGCGCACCTCCCGCAGCACGAACCGGTCGGCGGCCGTGGGGTCGCCGATGCTCGCCGGGTAGGACTCCCCCGCCTCGGCAGGCGGCTCGACGTCGGCGGGGTCGGTGAACGGCACGCCGTAGGCCACGGCCGCCTCGCGGGCGATGCCGCGGATCGACAGCGCGTAGCTCCGGTCCGGGGTGACGGCGATGTCCAGCACGTCGTCGCGCAGCCCGAGCAGCTCCACCGCGTCCGTGCCCGCGGGCGTGCCCGGCGGCAGCACGAGGATGCCGCTGTGATCGTCGCCGATGCCCAGCTCGGTGACCGAGCAGATCATGCCCTCCGACAGCCGGCCGTAGGTCTTGCGCGACCCGATCCGGAAACCGCCGGGCAGCACCCCGCCGGGCAGGATCACGACGACGTCGTCGCCGACGGCGAAGTTCGTCGCACCGCACACGATGCTCTGCGGCTCGCCCGTCCCGTTCGCCCGCCCCACGTCCACCTGGCAGTAGCGGATGGGCTTCTTGAAGCCGGTCAGCTCCTCGATCTCCAGGACCCGGCCCACCACCAGCGGCCCACTGAGGTCGGCGCCCGCCTCCTCCACGGTCTCGACCTCGAGGCCCGCGGCGATCAGCTTGGCGGCCAGCTCGCGGCCGGTGACGCCGGCCGGGAGCTCCACGTGCTCACGCAGCCAGGAAAGCGGCGCCCGCATCAGATCTCCATCCCGAACGGGAGGGTGAACCGGACGTCGCCCTCCACCATGTCGTGCATGTCCTCCACACCGTGCCGGAACATCAGCGTCCGCTCGACGCCCAGCCCGAACGCCCAGCCGCTGTAGCGGTCCGGGTCGACGCCGCAGGCGACCAGCACCCGCGGGTTGACCATGCCGCAGCCGCCGAGCTCGATCCAGCCCTCGGAGTGGCAGGTGCGGCACGGGTCCGCCCCCCGCTCCACCGAGGCGCCGCGGCACACGAAGCACTGCATGTCGACCTCTGCCGAGGGCTCGGTGAAGGGGAAGTACGACGGCCGGAACCGCGTCCGCAGCCCCGGGCCGAACATCCCGCCGACGAACGCGTCGATGCCGCCGCGAAGGTCGGCCATCGTCAGGCCCTCGTCCACCGCGAGACCCTCGAGCTGGTGGAAGACGGGGCTGTGCGTGGCGTCCAGCTCGTCGGTGCGGAACGTGCGCCCCGGCACCACCACGTACACCGGCAGCGGCCGCGACAGCAGCGACCTGATCTGCACGGGCGAGGTGTGCGTGCGCAGCACCAGCCCGGTCTCCTCCGCCCCCACGAAGAAGGTGTCCTGCATGGTGCGGGCCGGGTGGTCGGGGGTGAAGTTGAGCGCGTCGAAGTTGAACCACTCCGCCTCGACCTCGGGCCCCTCGGCGACCTCGAAGCCCATGGCGACGAAGACGTCGGCCATCCGCTCCTGCAGCGTGGTCAGCGGGTGCCGGGCCCCGCGGGGGGCGCGGTCCCACGGCAGCGTGACGTCGACGGTCTCCTCGACGAGGACGCGCTGGTCGCGCTCCTCCTCCAGCTCGGCCTGGCGGGCCTTAAGCGCCTGGGAGACCGCCCCGCGGGCGGCGCCGATGCGCTTGCCGGCCTCGGCGCGGCCGGCGGGCGGCAGCGCGCCGATCTCACGGTTGGCCAGCGCCAGGGGGGAACGGTCTCCGGCGTGCGCCAGGCGGACCTGCTTGAGCGCCTCGAGGTCGGCGGCGGCGGCGATGGCGGCGAGCGCCTCGGCTCGGGCCCGCTCCAGCTCTTCGGGCTGCAATGCGGACACCTCGACAGGGTCGTAGGACTTGTTGGGTGCAGACATGGTGGTGTGATGACTCCGGTCGGCGTGGGACGCCCGCAGTCTAGTGCGCGGGCGGTGGGTATCCGGCAGGACGTGCGCGTTCCGCGCTGCCCGCGGCGCGCCCGGCGCCGGCTCCGGTGTCGAAGACCGGGCTCAGCCAGCGTAGTCGGGGGCCCCCGCGGGCATGGTAAATCGGAACTCCGCGCCGCCGCCGGGCGCGCGCCGCACCGTGATCGTGCCGCCGTGCGCCTCGACGAGGCCCTTCACGATGTACAGGCCGAGTCCGGTGCCGCCGCGGCGGTTGCCGCCCGGCCCGCGCCAGAACTGCCGGAAGACGCGCTGGACGGCCTCGGGCGGAATGCCCTCGCCCTCGTCGCGCACCGACACCGCGGCCCCCTCCTCGTGCACGTCCGGCTCCACCACGATGGTGACGGTTCCGGCTCCGTGCCGCACCGCGTTCTCCACGAGGTTACCGAGGATCTGGTCGACCTTGTCCGGATCCAACCACATCTCTGGCAGCTCACCGCGCGTCTCGAAACGGAACCGGTCGGCCGCGTCCCCGGCCGCCACCCGGCCCGCGATGACCTTGCGGACCTCGTCGGGGAGGTCGACGACCTGCCGGCGCATCTCCAGCCGGCCCGCCTCGATGCGGGACACGTCCAGCAGCTCGGTGATCAGCCGCGTCACCCGGTCGGCGTCGGCGTTGACCGTCTCCAGCATCACGCGCTTCTGGTCGTCGTTGAAGCGGTGCCACTTGGCCAGCAGCGTGGCGGTGAAGCCCTTGACGCTCGTCAGCGGGGAACGCAGCTCGTGGGCCACGGTGGAGACCAGGTCGGCGCGGTCGCGCTCCTGCCGGGTGCGGTGCGCCGCGTCCCGCAGGCAGACGCTGAACCGTTCCACTTTCCCCCCGGGATCGCGCCGGTAGGCGGCGGTCACCAGGAGTTCGGTGCCGCCGGGGAGGAACAGCACGCGCTCGGGGTGCCGGGTCCTGGTGCCCAGGCCGTCGTAGGGCGCCAGGCACTTCCACCAGTCGCGTCCCTCCGCGTCGTGCAGCGGCAGGACGTCGCGGAAGTCGATGCCGAGGGCGGCCTCGGCGGTGATCCCGGTCATCCGGACGGCGGCGGCGTTGAACAGCACGACGCGGGCGTCGCGATCGGCCACCAGGAGCCCGTCGGGCAGGTCGTCGGCAGGGTTCTCCCCGGGTCGCGCACCGGACCCGGCGGGCACGCGCGCGGCCACGCGGGGGGGTTCCTCTCCGCCCACAGCGGCCTCCAGAACACCGGTGAGAACGCGGCCTGTCGAGAACAGACTCTATCTGCCCCCGGGGACCTTACGGGACCCGGAAAAGGCCCTGCGGCAAGGCATTTGTAGCCATCGGGCGGTGTGTCGCCACCCCGCGCGGCGCCCTCACCTGCGCCTGCGCGGATCGGCGCGGCCGCCGCGGCGGCCCCCGACGATGGCACGGAAAGGTGACACAACGGATCTGGACACGCCGGATCCGTCACCCGGAGGGACACGTGGCGACGCTCCCCGTGCGACACACCGGCGGCGGAAGCGGCACCGGCGGGGGGAGCCGGGGCGGGACTCAGCGGGAGGGGGCGGAGGCGTCCCCGGACGCCAGCGCGGTCATCGCGTCCGCGTGCAGGGGGAAGAGCCGGTGCAGGCCGGTGATGCGCAGCAGCCGCAGCTGGGCGGGCCGCACACCGGCGATCTCGATCTCGCCGCCGCGCGCGGCGAGGTGGTTGCGCGCGGCCACCAGCGCGCCGAGACCGGTCGCGTCGCAGAACGGGACGGCGGAGAAGTCGGCCACCAGCCGGCGGAAGCCCGCGGCGTGCAGCTCGACCAGGGCCGCCCGGAGCCCGTCGGCGGTGTGCAGGTCGATCTCGCCCTCCACCGTGACCACGGCGGCGTCGCCGCGCACCCGCGCGACCTCCACCCGCAGGCCCGGCACGCGGCGGACGGGCCGCGACGGCGCGGCGGGTCCGCCCGCCCGGCAGCGGACCTCCGGCGCGCGCCGAGCCGTCCTCCTGGCGGTCCTGGTCTCTTCGGTCATCACGTTCGCCCCCACTTCGCGCGGCGTCGTCGCCGCCCTGATCTTCACCGTAGGCACCCGTTGGAACGTGCAAATCCATCGCCGGACCGGTCCGCGCTCCTACCTCCGGACGAGTCCCCCGTGGCGCGGGCCCCCGCCCATCGTCCACGAGGAGACCATCGTCGCAGGTCACAAGCGGAGAAAAGGCGGAGTTGGCGACCGCTTGCGGCCATCCGACCACGGAATGCATCGCACATCCGTGACCGGCCTCACGACTCGCGCGCCGAACCTGCGTCAGCCCGCGTTTTCGGCACCCGTTGTGTGCACTCCTACCTTGCGCTGTGCCCGAGCGGAGGCGTAGAGGCAGACGGCGGCGGCCGTCGCCAGGTTGAGGCTCTCGGCGCGGCCGTAGATCGGTACCCGCACGACCTCGTCGACATGGCGCAGGATCTCCTCGGGCAGGCCCCACGCCTCGTTGCCGAACACCCAGGCGGTGGGACGCGCCAGCAGCCCCTCGTCGAGGCTCTCGTCCAGGGTCCGCTCACCCGCCCCGTCGGCCGCGAGGACGGTCAGGCCCGACCGCTTCAGCTCGGGGATCAGCGTGTCGAACCGCGGGCCGACCACCACCGGCAGGTGGAACAGGCTTCCGGCCGAGGCGCGCACGCACTTGCCGTTGTAGGGGTCGACGGAGGCGTCGGTGAACACCACCGTCTCCGAGCCCGCCGCGTCGGCGGTGCGCAGCACCGTCCCCGCGTTACCGGGGTCCCGGACGTGCGCCAGCACCGTCACCAGCTTCGGGCCGGCCTCCAGGGCGGCGCCGAGCGCGACGTCGACGAACCCGCACACCGCCAGCAGCCCCTGCGGGGTGACGGTCTGCGCGAGCTCGGCCATGACCTCGCCGCTGACCCGCAGCACCGGGGCGCCCGCGCGCTCGGCGGCCAGGACCAGCTCGGGGTGCCGGGCCTCGGCCTCGGCCGTGGTGAACAGCTCGGCCAGCCCGCCGGGGATCTCCAGCGCCTCCCGGACCGCCTGCGGCCCCTCGGCGAGGAAGCGCCGCTCACGGCGCCGGAAGGCGCGCTTGGCGAGCCGGCGAGCGGCCTTCACCCGCGGTGATCGGATAGAGGTCAGCTCGCGGCCCGCCATGCTTCGATCGCCTGAACGCCGGAGACCCGGCTCAGGCCGCCTCCGAACCCTCGGCCGGGAGCGCGTCCTTGGCGACCTTGACCAGGGCGGCGAACGCGGCGGCGTCGTTCACGGCGAGCTCGGCCAGCATGCGCCGGTCGACCTCGACCTCGGCGGCCTTCAGGCCCTGGATGAACCGGTTGTAGGTGATGCCGTTGGCGCGGGCGGCGGCGTTGATCCGCTGGATCCACAGCCGGCGGAACTGTCCCTTGCGGTCCTTGCGGTCCCGGAAGGCGTACGTCATCGAGTGGAGCTGCTGCTCCTTGGCCTTGCGGTACAGGCGCGACCGCTGGCCGCGGTAGCCGCTCGACCGCTCCAGGACGACCCGACGCTTCTTGGCGGCGTTGACCGCCCGCTTCACGCGTGCCACGTGCTGAACTCCTTCGTGGGGGCCGGGGCCGTACGGGCTCCGGCCGGTCGCTGATGTTGGTCGTGGACTACTTGCGCAGCAGCTTCTTGATGTTCTTGGCGTCGGCGTCGGCCACCACGGCGGGGCCGTTCAGGCGGCGCGTCCGCTTGGACGGCTTGTGCTCGAGCAGGTGGTTCTTGTTGGCGCGGCGGCGCATCACCTTGCCGGAGCCTGTCAGCTTGAACCGCCTCTTGGCACCACTGTGCGTCTTGGTCTTCGGCATGGTCGCCGTCGTCTCCCTCGCTCCTGGACCCCCGCGCGGCGGCACGGAGGCGCGCCTGAATCGGCGCATCGCACGGATCCCGTGGACACGCCGGGCCAGGCTTCAATGTACGTGCGTCACGACCCCGCGAGAACGCGAGGGCGTCGTTCGGGCCCGCCACGAGGGCAGGCCCAGGTGACCGGTTCGCCCAGGAGTCCGTCCCGGGGTCTCCGGCGTCGGCCTGCCGGCGCTCCCGCTCACGGCGGGCGCCGGGCGGACCGTCAGGCGGTGCCGTGCTCCGCGTCCTGCCCGCGAGCGGCGGCGCGCTCGGCCTTGGCCTCCGCCTTCTTCTTGTGCGGACCGATCACCATGATCATGTTCCGGCCGTCCTGCTTGGGCCGCGACTCGACGAAGCCGAGCTCCTCGACGTCGTCGGCCAGCCGCTGCAGCAGCCGGAAACCGAGCTCGGGGCGGGACTGCTCACGACCACGGAACATGATCGTGACCTTCACCTTGTCCCCGGCCTTCAGGAACCGCACCACGTGACCCTTCTTGGTCTCGTAGTCGTGCGGGTCGATCTTCGGGCGGAGCTTGATCTCCTTGATGACCGTGTGCGCCTGGTTCTTCCGCGCCTCACGCGCCTTCATCGCGGACTCGTACTTGAACTTGCCGTAGTCCATGAGCTTGGCGACGGGCGGGCGCGCGGTGGGCGCCACCTCGACCAGGTCGAGGTCCGACTCACGCGCCAGTTCAAGGGCCTTGGCGATGGGAACGATGCCCACCTGTTCGCCGTTCGGGCCGACGAGCCGGACCTCGGGCACGCGAATGCGGTCGTTGATACGCGGTTCGGCGCTGATGGGACCTCCTTGGGGCCGTTCTCAAGTTCTTGGACCGGTCGTACCCCGGGGCCTTCATGCGAAAAGCCCCGCACGACTCGCATGCGGGGCCACCTTCGGTCTCCCCGGACGACGGACCGCCCGGGGACGACGGCAGGACGAGCGCGCACGCGCCCGTTCGCCGGACCGAGAACCCACCGGCTTCTTCCAGCCGGTCAGGTGGGAGGTGGCCTCCGCTTGAGCGCCCGGCGCGCGCGATCGGTTCGGATCGCGAGCACAGGGCCGGTCAGCCACTAAGAATAGCACCTGACTCGGCCTCCGGAGCCGGGCGGCCGCACGGCGTCCGGCGGACCGGCCCCGCCGCGACGCGGGCCGTATGGAGTACGTCACTCGTACGAACCCCCGGACGCTCCCGGCCATTCCCCGGAAACCCCCCAGAAGTTCGCAGGATCCGGCTTGCGCCGGGTGACGCTCATGTGCCTTTGCGGGCCTCGGCCGGACGGTCCGGGCTTGTTACCGTGGTCCGAGACGGCCCGGGTGGGTCCGGCACCAGGGAGGTATTCCCCAGATGCCCTCGATCGAGGCCGGCGGTCCCGGCCCTCTCACCGCCCTGCCGCCGGTCAGGCTCGAGTTCGCGCAGAAGGCGTTCATCGTGGTCGGCGGCAGCCTGCTGATGGTCCGCAAGTCCGCGGACGACCCGTACCACCCCTGCCGCTGGGAGGTCCCCGGCGGCCGCCTGGAGATGGCCGACCTCGACCTGGACGACCACATCCGGCGCGAGGTGTGGGAGGAGGTCGGCCTCAAGATCGATCCGGGGCCGCCGTTCCATCTGTGGCAGTGGTACATGCCCGACGCGTCCCGCGGCCTCCCCGGCGGCCGGGTCCGGGTGGTGGCCGCCGCGCGGCACTGCCGCGCGCTCTCCACCGACGCCGGAGTCCACAACCAGGAGGCGGGCGACCACCTGGCCGAGTGCCGGTGGGTGCCGCTCGACGAGGTCGAGCGCCGCGAGCTCATCCCCAGCCTGCGCCCGGTGGTGCGGGCCTTCCTGTCGCGTCCCGGTTAGCGGCCCATGGACCCAGCGGCGGGCGACGCCCGCTCGCCGGTGCGGTGGCCCGGCCTCGACGGCGCGGCGCGGCGCCGGTTCGCGCTGTTCGTCATCGGGGACGTGCGGATCGAGGTCCGCGCCTCGCTGCCGGACGTGCGCTTCGGCGACCTGGCCGCCGACCGCCTCTGCTACGCCCCGGCGCGCGCCCTGGTCGCCGGGACGGCGGTCAACCTGGCGCGGTACGCGCGGGGCTACTTCGCGCGGGTGAGCGTCCTGGGCAGGGTGGGGGACGACGAGTACACCCCGATCATCCGCCGCGAGCTGCGGCGCCTCGGCGTGCGGGACCGGCTCCGCGTGGAGCGGGACGCCGCCAACGGCGTGACGATCATGCTGCGCGACCGCCCGCGCGGCGGCCGGCCCGGCGTGCGGCTGCTCGTGGCGGAGGAGGAGGCCCCGGCGCGGCGCCTGGCCGAGTCCGACGTCCGCGCGGCGGCCACCGGGATACGCCGGGCGGACGTGCTGTTCATGGACGGCTACGCGCTGCTGTCCCCGGTCTCGCGGGCCGCGCTGCACGCGGCGGCGAGGGTGGCCCGCGAGGCGGGCACGCTGGTCGCCTTCGACCTGGTCCCGCACGACATCGACGCGCGGCTCCCGGCGATCGACGTGCTGCCGCTGCTGTCGGTCGCCGACGTCGTCATCGCCGAGGCGCCGACGCTCGCCCGGCTGCTCGGCCACCCCGTCCCGGTCGGCTCGGGCGAGGTCCGCGCGCTGCTGCCGGCGCTGGACCGGACCGTCCCCGGCAGGCCGCTGTGGCTGCTGCGCTTCGGCGCGACGGCGCTGGAGCACGTCCTCGCGCACCAGCGGGAACGGCTGCTCCTGGAGTATCCCTCCGGGTACGGCGCGGACGTGGAGCGGACGGGTTTCGGTGACCGGCTGGCCTCGGGCGAGCTCTACTGGTGGCTGTCGGCGCGCTGAGCGTCCCCGGCCGCACCTGCGGGAGGGGCGGCGGGGAGGGCGCGGCGCAGCGTGCGGACGGTGCGCAGGAAGCGCTCCCTGCTGTCGGGCAGGCCGAACGACTCCTGCCAGCGCCAGGCCCGGCGCGTTCCCGCGGCCGTGACCGCCCAGCGCAGGAACTGGCTCCGGACGCCGTCCCCTGGGTGGACCGTCGCGGTACCCGCCTCCTCGATCAGCAGGTAGGAGCGGCCCGCGAGAAAGTAGGAGCGCAGCGCCGTGCGGTCGGCGGGCTCTCCGGGAAGGCCGCTTCCCTCCACCACCGCGCGAACGCCGGGCGTGCCCGGGAGGAAATGCCAGTGCGCGTGGTCGATGCACGCTCCCCCGCCCTGTGAGGTCGCCGGACCGTGTTCGAACAGCAGGAAGGCGTCGCTCCCGTACGCCTCGCCGTAGAGGCCGGCGACCCGTTGCCGCCACCGGCAGGCCCGCCCCCACGTGCGTTTGCCGAACGCCCCGGCGCATTGGTGGTGGGCGCGGGTCACCAGCAGGAGGTGACCGTCCGTGAGGGGCGCGACGTCCGGCATCAGCAGGAAGTCGGCGTCGGCGGCGAGCACCGACGTCTCCCCCGGCAGGTTCGCCATGCCGTTGAACCGGAACCTCAGCGGCGGGCACAGGACGCAGTCGTCGCCGGGTTCGCCGTGCGCCGATGCCTCGGTCACCGCGTCCCTCCAGTAATCCGGGCGGCGTGGTCGGTCTCTTCCAGGTTGCCCGTGGTGGGGCGGCGCCGTTCCCCGGAAGGACGGCTACAGACACAGAACCCATGGGGTACAAAGCGTGTCCGGGCGGGCACATACAGAACGGAAGGCGACACCGTGAACCAGACCCCCCAGCCTCCCCGGCATCCCGCACCGGCGCCTCGCCCGGGCCGCCCCGCCGCCATCCGCGCGGCCTTCCTCCGGCCCGGCCGCGCCGACGGGCCCGCGGCCGCCCCCGGCACCGGGCCCGAGATCCCCGCCGCCATCGACATGGCCGTCCTCGCCACCCGGATCGAGGAGTCGCTGGACGTCCTGCGCGACACCTACGCGCCCGCCCTCGGCACCGGGGGCGGCTGGTACCACGAGCTGGCCAGGCCGGAGCCCGGCACGACGGCGACGGCGCTCGGGCTGCTGGCGTTCGTGGAGGCCGGGCGGCCGTTCGAGTACTTCGACGAGGGGCTGGCGTTCCTGGCCGCCCGGCAGACGACCTCCTCCGACGTCCTGCGCGACGGCGGCTGGGCGACCAAGACCAGCCTGGGGATGCCCGTGGTCGAGGCCACCGGCTGGATCGCCCGCTTCCTCGCCCGGGCCCGCTGCGACCTGCGCGAGGACGCGCCGGACCTGCGCCGGGCCTACAGCTGGCTGCTGCGGAACCAGAACTCCGACGGGGGCTGGGGTTCGCTGAGCGGCTGCCCATCACGGGTGTGGCTGACATGCCTGGCGCTGCGCGCGCTCTGCCAGCTCAATCCCTACGAGCCCGCGGTCGAGCGGGGCGTGGAGTGGCTGACCGCCGACCGGACCGCGCACCGGCCCGCGTGGGGACCCGTCCCCGCCGCGGGTCCGACCGTGACGCACACCGCGTTCGTGCTGGTGACGCTGGCCGAGGCCCGGCCCGATCTGCGGACCGAGCGGCTGCTGGACGCCTATGACTGGCTGCTGGAGCACCTGGACCCCGAGGAGGAGGACACCTGGATCGAGACCTACGACGTCTCGCCGCAGGGCGCCGGGGCCAAGCCGGTGTGGCGGCTCGCGCTGTGGCACTACGGGCTGCCGATCGCGCTCACCGCGATGCTGCGGGACCCGCGCGGCCCGCACGGGCCCACCGTGGCGCGCGTCTTCCGGACGCTGGCCCGCGGTGAGGTCACCGGGCCGCGCTGGAACGGGTACCCGGCCGGCGGCCGGACCTCGCTGTGGACGCTGTGGTGGCGGCTGGAGACGCTGCTCGCGCTGACCCGGGTCCCGCTCGCGGGCGAGGCCGACGTGCTGCACCTGCTCCCGGACGCGGCCATCGTCCAGCGCGCGCACGCGCGGGAGCGGCCGCTGGCCGCGCTGCTGCCGCACCGGCGGCGCCTGGATCCCGTCGCGCTGGTCCGGCAGCACTGGTCGGCGTTCCTGCTCGGCCTGGTCTGCCTCGCCAGCGCGGCCGGCGTCACCACCGGGACGTGGGGCTGGCGGGACTTCTGGCTCAGCGTGATCCTGCCGATCGTGCTGGCCAGCGTGGACGGGGCCGTGAAGCGGCGCCGCAGCCCCCGCGACCCGCCCGGCGCCCTCTGAGTCCTCAGGCCCGGCGCGCGAGCTCCGCCTCGCCCGCGGCGCGCATCGCCGCGACGGGCACGTCCTCGCGGCCGGTCATCAGCGCCACCTGCCGGACGGCCTGGTGCAGGAGCATCTCGAAGCCGCCGACGACCGTCCCGCCGGCGGCCTCGACCGCCGCCGCGAGCGCGGTGGGCCAGGGCGCGTACACCACGTCGAACAGCGCCGCGCCGGACGCGGCGACCGGCCCGGCGAACACGTCCGCGGCCCGGCCCGGAAGGGTCGAGACCACCAGCGCGGAGGGCAGGTGCTCGGGGACCCTGTCGAGGGTGACGACCCGCACCCGGACGCCGAACCGCTCCCCCACCCGCACGGCCCCGGCGGCGCGCTCCGGGGTCCGCGCCGCCAGGACCGCCTCGTCCAGGCCGAGCCCGGCCAGCGCCGCCAGGGCGGAGGCCGCGGTGGCGCCGCCGCCGAGGACCAGCGCGGACGCGGGGGCGTCCAGCCCCGCCTCGCGCAGGGCCGTGACGATCCCGTGGACGTCGGTGTTGTCGGCGTGCCGGCGGCCGTCGCGCAGCACGAGCGTGTTGGCCCCGCCGACCTTGGCGGCGAGGTCGGACACCGAGTCCGCCAGTTCGATGGCGACCCGTTTGAGCGGCATGGTCAGCGACAGGCCCGCCCACTCCGGGCCGAGCCCGCCGAGGACGGCTTCGAGACCGTCCTCGGCGCACTCGATCGCCTCGTAGGACCAGCCGTCCAGGCCCATGGCGGCGTACGCCGCGCGGTGCAGCACCGGCGACAGCGAGTGCGCGACCGGGGATCCCAGCACGGCCGCCCGGCGGACGGCCGTGCCCCTCGTCTCCGTCATTGCCCCGGGTGGTCCGCCTGCCACTTCCGGAACTCCCGCTCCATCGCCAGCCGCTCCTGCTCCGTCGTGCCGAACTTGGTGATCTTGTTCGTCGGGTCGACGGCGGTGAAGTAGAGCCACGTCCCCTCCTCCGGCGACACCGCGGCCTCCAGCGCGTCCGGACCGGGGTTGCAGATCGGCCCCGGCGGCAGTCCGGTGTGCCTGTAGGTGTTGTAGGGCGAGTCGACCTGGAGGTCCTTGTTGGTCACGCTCAGCCGTCGCTCGCCCAGCGCGTACAGGACGGTCGTGTCGAACTGGAGCCTCATGTTCTTCGCGATGCGGTTGCGGATCACCCTGGAGATCTTCGGAAGGTCGCTCGGCTTGCCGCCCTCGGCCTGGAGGAGGCTCGCCATCGTCAGCAGTTGCACGGGGGTCATGCTCGCCTCGCGCGCCTTGCCGACCAGGTCGACCTGCTCCGCCTCCTTGTTGAAGCGGGCCACCATGTCCTTGAGGATCTGCTTCGCCGACGCGTGCTTCGGGTCCAGGTCGTAGCGGCCCGGGTACAGGTAGCCCTCGATCTTGCCCTTGGCGTAGGAGGGCAGTCCGAGCTCCGCGGGGTTCCTGGCCGCCGCCTGGAACTCCTTGACGGAGATGCCGGTCTTCTTCGCCAGGAGCTGGTAGACCTCGCTCGCCCGCCGTCCCTCGGGGATGGTGAGCTGGCTGCCCGCCCGCGACTTGGGGTCCAGCAGCAGCGCCATCGCCGCCTTCGAGGACATCTTCTGACGCATCTGGTAGAAGCCCGGCTGGACGCTCGCGGCCCGGCTCTCCTTGTTGTAGACCTTCACGAACGCGCGGGTGCTCTTGACGACCTGGTGCCGCACCAGCGTCAGCCCGATCACCGAGCCGCTGGCGCCGTCCGGGATCTGGACCGTGACGCTGCCCGAGCCCGAGCCGCCGTAGTCCGGCGGGTGCATCTTGTCGTCCAGCATCGCGACCCCGAGCACGCCGCCGGTGCCGAACACCGCGACGATGAACGCCATCGCGAACAGCGCGGCGGCGCGGCCGTTGGTCTTGCGCCGCTTCTGCCGCGTGCGGACGCGCTGCTGGGCCCGCCGGCCGGGCGGCCGCTCCGGTGGGCGGCCTTCCCCGTGGGGATCTGGGAAGAGGTCCAAGTCGCTCATGGGCTCTCCCGGACGATCTCGCCTGAGGGACGGCCCGTCAACCGCTCCCCGTCCAGGGCCGCCTGGAGCAGCACCGCCGCGGCCGCCTGGTCGACGACCTTGCGGCGGGCCTGCCCGCGCACGCCCCCGGCCCGGAGGCCGGCCTCCGCCGTCACGGTGGTGAGGCGCTCGTCGTAGAGCCGCACCGTCCCCTCGGGCAGCCGCCCGGCCAGCCGCGCGGCGAACCTCCGGGCCGCCTCCGCCGCCGGGCCCTCGCGGCCCGACAGCGACGTCGGCAGCCCGACGACGACCTCGACCGCCTCGTGCTCGGCGGCCAGGGCCACCAGCCGGTCGACGTCCCCCTTGCCGCTCCGCACGGTCTCCAGGGGCGTGGCGAGGATGCCCCCGGGGTCGCAGCGGGCGACGCCCACGCGGACGCTCCCGACGTCGACGCCCAGCCGCACGCCGGGCCTCACGGCCGTCTCCCGCCGCGCGTCCGGGCACTCCCGGCGCACCATGCCGGTCGCCTCACCGCGTCCCCGCCCGGCCTCACGCGGCCCCTACGGCTCGCTCGACGGCGGCGAGCGCCTCGCCGATCGCGGCGGGGTTCGCGCCGCCGCCCTGGGCGAGGTCGTCCTTGCCGCCGCCGCCTCCGCCGAGGGTCTTGGCGGCCAGGCCGACCAGCGCGCCGGCCCTGAGGCCGCGCTCGCGGGCGCCCTCGGTGACCGCGACGACGACGACCGGGCGGTCCTTCGGCACGCCCGCGACCATCACCACGGCCGGGCGGGCGGTGAGGCGGCCGCGCACGTCGACGGCCAGCCTGCGCAGGTCGTCGGCGCCGGTGCCGTCCGGCGCGCGGTGGCCCACGAAGGCGATGCCGCCGAGGTCGGCGGCCCCGTCGGCGAGCGCCCCGGCGGCCGCGAGGACCTGCTGCGAGCGCAGCCGCTCCAGCTCCTTCTCGGCCTCGCGGAGCCGGGTGACCACGCCGGAGACGCGCTCGGGCAGCTCCTCCTTGCGCACCTTCATCTGCTCGGCGAGCTGCGCGACGAGCACGTTCTCGCGGGCCAGGAAGCGGAACGCGTCGATGCCCACGAGCGCCTCGACGCGGCGGACGCCGGCGCCGATGGACGACTCGCCGAGCACCTTGATCAGGCCGAGCTGGCCGGAGCGGGCGACGTGGGTGCCGCCGCACAGCTCGCGGGAGTAGTCGCCGACCTCGACGACCCGGACCTCGTCGCCGTACTTCTCGCCGAACAGCGCGAGCGCGCCCATCGCCCGGGCCTCGTCGATCGAGGTGTGGAAGGAGCGCACGTCCAGGTCGTTGACCAGGACCTCGTTGACCTCGTCCTCGACGTCGCGCAGCACGCTGACGGGAACGGCGCCGGAGGCGGTGAAGTCGAACCGGAACCGGCCGGGCGAGTTCTCCGAGCCGGCCTGGGCGGCGGACTCGCCGAGCGCGCGCCGGAACCCGGCGTGCACCATGTGCGTCGCGGTGTGCGAGCGGGAGATCGCCCGGCGCCGCGACACGTCGACCTCGGCGTGCGCGACGTCCCCGGCCTGCGCCTCGCCGCTGCGGACGCGGCCGCGGTGCACGACCAGCCCGGCGAGCGGGGCCTGCACGTCGGTCACCTCGACGACCGCGCCGTTGCCGAGCCGGATCACGCCCTGGTCGGCGAGCTGGCCGCCGCCCTCGGCGTAGAACGGGGTGCGGTCGAGGACGACCTCGACCTCGGTGCCCTCGCCCGCGGCGCGCGCGTTGGCGCCGTTCACCAGCAGGCCGACCAGGCGGGCGTCGCCGGTGAGGCTGCCGTAGCCGATGAAGTCGACCCGGCCGCCGGCGCCGGTGAGCAGCTCGTCCAGGACCGAGACGTCCAGGTTGCCGGTCTTCTTGTCGCGGGCGTCGCGCTTGGCGCGGTCCCGCTGCTCCCGCATCAGCCGGAGGAAGCCCTCCTCGTCGACCTGGAGACCCTGCTCCGAGGCCATCTCCAGGGTGAGGTCGATGGGGAAGCCGTAGGTGTCGTGGAGCTTGAACGCCTGCTCGCCGGCCAGCGCCCGGTCGCCGGCCCGCTTGGTCTCCGCCACCGCCGTGTCGAAGATCGTGGTGCCGGTGCGCAGCGTCTGGAGGAAGGACTCCTCCTCGGCGTCGATCACCGTGTGGATGTTCGCGGCGGTCCGCA
Source organism: Actinomadura roseirufa (assembly GCF_900659635.1). Lineage (GTDB taxonomy): Bacteria > Actinomycetota > Actinomycetes > Streptosporangiales > Streptosporangiaceae > Spirillospora > Spirillospora roseirufa. Next base: position 31,052 of record NZ_CAACVB010000018.1, read on the forward strand.
CCAGCTCGGGGTACTGCTCGCCCATCGCGCCGATCGCGACGGCGGTCAGCTCGTGCATGAGCCCGGCGTCCTGCCCGCCCAGCAGCCGCAGGTTGCGGATGGAGCGGCGCAGGATCCGGCGCAGCACGTAGCCGCGGCCCTCGTTGCCGGGGCGGATGCCGTCGGCGACCATCATCGTCCCGCTGCGGACGTGGTCGGCGATGACCCGCAGCGACACGTCCGCGCGCTGGTCGCGGCCGTAGCGGGTGCCGGTCAGCCCGGCGGCGCGGTCCAGGACCCGCCACAGGGTGTCGGTCTCGTAGATGTTGTCGACGCCCTGCAGGATCGCCGCCATGCGCTCCAGGCCCATGCCCGTGTCGATGTTCTTGGCGGGCAGGTCGCCGAGGATCGGGAAGTCGGTCTTGCTCTCGCCCGGACCCCGCTCGAACTGCATGAAGACGAGGTTCCACACCTCGAGGTAACGGTCCTCGTCGGCGACGGGACCGCCCTCACGGCCGTACTCGGGCCCGCGGTCGTAGTAGATCTCCGAGCAGGGGCCGCAGGGGCCGGGCACGCCCATCGACCAGAAGTTGTCCTCCATGCCGCGGCGCTGGATGCGCTCCAGCGGCACCCCGACCTTGTTGTGCCAGATGTCGCGGGCCTCGTCGTCGTCGGTGAAGACGGTGACCCACAGCTTCTCCTCGGGGAAGCCGAAGCCGCCGTCCTCACGGGGACGGGTCAGCAGCTCCCAGGCGAAGGGGATCGCCTGCTCCTTGAAGTACTCGCCGATGGAGAAGTTCCCCAGCATCTGGAAGAACGTGGCGTGCCGGGTGGTCCTGCCGACCTCGTCGATGTCGGGCGTGCGGACGCACTTCTGGGCGCTGGTCATCCGCTGCGACGGCGGCGTGCGCTGGCCGAGGAAGTACGGCTTGAACGGGACCATGCCGGCGTTGACCAGCAGCAGGGTGGGGTCCTCGGCGATCAGGCTGGCCGAGGGCACCACGGTGTGCCCGCGCTCTTCGAAGAACCCGAGGAAGCGGCGCGCGACCTCTGCCGACTCCATGATCAGTGGCCATCCTTCTCGTCGTCGATGATCGTGTATCGCGCTCTCAGGATCCGGCGTGGCCGGGAACCGTCGAGCTCGGGGGGAGCCTGGTCCATGCGGACGGCCTCGCGCAGCTCCTCCTCGCGGGCCCGCATCTCTGTACGCACGTCGGCCGCGAAATGTTTCAGCCGCGCGCCGGCGTCCTGCCCGGTGGTCACCGCCCGGGCGGCGACGCCCTCGGGGGACAGGGTCCGCGCGAGCCGCTCCACCTTGCGCTTGACGCGGTGCGTGGCGTAGACGCCGACGCCGGCGCCGACCGACAGCCAGAAGACCCGTCTCATCGGCGCCCCTTCCCCTGGGACCGGGCCTGCAACTGCGGGCGGTCCGGGGCGGCGGCCCGCCCCTCGCCCTCGCGGTTGCCGAGGGCCTTGCGCACCCCGTAGGAGAAGGCGGCGGCCTTCACCAGCGGTCCGCCGACCACCGAGGTCATGACGGTGGTGACGGCCGAGACGTTCTGCGTCACCCCGGCGACCTGCTTGGTGATGACGTCGGTACGGCCGAGCTGCTCGTTGGCGCGCTTCACGGTGCTGGTCATGTCGTCCAGGAGGGGGGCAGCCTGGTCCCCGAAGTCCCTGACCACCCTGCTCGCCTCACCGAGCAGCCGGGCGAGCCTGAGCAGCGTGAACGCGATGAACGAGACGAGCACCGCCCAGAACACGGCCACGATGAGGCCTGCTAGCTGTCCTCCAGTGAGCATCAGGGCTTCCGTTCGCTGTGTGTTCGGCTCGGGCCGGGTGTGATCTGACAGACCTTACCGGGACCCCGGCCTCCGCCGCGGGCGCCCGGGGACGGCCGTGCGGCGCGGGCGCCCGCGCCCGCGACCCGTTCCGGGGCCCGGACCCGGGCCGCCGACAGGGGGAAGGGTATCGGGACCGGGCGGGCGATGAGGGCCGCTCGGCGCCTCAGCGCCCCCCGGTGCCGCGCAGCACCGAGCGGATCCGGGCGAGGACCTCGGTGAAGCGCGACTCGGCGCCGTGCCGGGTGGGACGGTAGTACTCAATGCCGTGCACGGCGTCGGGGGCGTACTGCTGCCGGACGACGCCGCCGGGGTGGTCGTGGGCGTACTTGTAGCCCTTCCCGTGCCCGATCTTCGCCGCGCCCTTGTAGTGCGCGTCGCGAAGATGCCCCGGGACGGGCCCGGCGAGGCCCTTGCGGACGTCGGCGAGCGCCTCGTCCACGGCGGTGATGACCGCGTTGGACTTGGGCGCCAGCGAGAGGTGGACGACGGCCTGCGCCAGGTTGATGCGGGCCTCGGGCAGGCCGACGAACTCGACCGCCTGCGCGGCGGCGACCGCGGTCTGCAGCGCGGTCGGGTCGGCCATCCCGACGTCCTCGCTGGCGTGCACGATCAGCCGGCGCGCGATGAACCGCGGATCCTCACCGGCCTCGATCATGCGGGCGAGGTAGTGCAGCGCCGCGTCGACGTCGCTGCCGCGGATGCTCTTGATGAAGGCGCTGATGACGTCGTAGTGCTGGTCGCCCTCGCGGTCGTAGCGGACGGCCGCCCGGTCGACGGCCTTCTCCAGCACGCCGACGTCGATCAGCCTCGGCGGGGGCCGCTCCGCGTCGCCGCGCTCGCCCGGCGCCCCGGCGGCGGCGTCCTCGGCGTCGGCCACCAGGGCGGCGGCCTCCAGGTAGGTGAGGGTGCGGCGGGCGTCGCCGCCGGCGAGCCTGATCAGGTGGTCCTCCGCCGCGGGGTCGAGGGCGACCGCGCCGCCGAGCCCGCGCTCGTCTTCGAGCGCGCGGCCGATGACCTCGCGCAGCTCGTCCTCGCCGAGCGGCTCCAGGGTGAGCAGCAGCGACCGGGACAGCAGCGGGCTGATCACGGAGAAGAAAGGGTTCTCGGTGGTGGCGCCGATGAAGGAGACCCAGCGGTTCTCGACGGCGGGCAGCAGCGCGTCCTGCTGGGCCTTGTTGAAGCGGTGGACCTCGTCGACGAACAGGACCGTCTGGCGGCCGGTCATGCCGAGCTCGCGGCGGGCCAGGTCGATCTCGGCGCGGACGCGCTTGACCCCGTCGCTGACCGCGGAGATCTCGACGAAGCGGCGGGAGGTGACGTGGCTCACGACGGTGGCCAGGGTCGTCTTGCCCGTGCCCGGCGGACCCCACAGGATCAGCGACATGGGGGCGTCCCGGTCGACGAGCTGCCGGATCGGGGTACCGGGCCCGACCAGATGCGCCTGGCCGACCACCTCGTCCAGCCCGCGGGGACGCATCCGCACCGCGAGCGGCCGCCGCTCCCCCGCCCCGCCCGCGCCGTTCCCCCCGGAGCCGGCGGGGACGCGCTCCGGCGCGGCGCGCGGGACCGCCTGCTCCCCGTCCGCCGGCTCGTCGGCCGCCGGGTCTTCGAACAGGCCCTCCGGCCGGCCCGGTTCCGTCCTGCTGGTCACGCTCCGACACTATCCCGGCGCCGGGACATCATCGGACGTTCCCGGACGCGGTCGTCCAGGGCGGGCGGCAGCGAGGTGGCCCAGAGCGCGGCGACGACGATCGCGGCCCCGATCGCGCCGTCCAGCCAGTAGTGGTTGGCCGTCAGGACCACGACCAGGAGGGTGATCACCGGATGGGCGGCGACCAGGTACCGCCACCGCCCGCGGCCGTAGCGGATCACGGCCCAGGCGATCAGCAGCGCCCAGCCGACGTGCAGCGACGGCATCGCGGCGAACTGGTTGGTCATGCCCTCCCCCGGGCGCGTCTCGTACGCGGTCGGGCCGTAGGCGGTCATCAGGTCGACGAGCCCGTGGCCGGGCAGCAGCCGGGGCGGGGCGAGCGGGAAGAGCGAGTGGACGGCCAGCGCCGCCGCCAGCGACCCGATGAGCGCCGCGCGGACCCGCGGCCAGGCCGGACGCCGCCAGAAGTACACCCACCCCATGAAAGCCATGATCGCCGGGAAGTGGACGCGGACGTAGTACTCGTTGGCGAGGCGGGCCCAGCCGTCCCAGCGCAGGGCGCCGCGCTGCAGCGACGCCTCGTCCGGCAGGTGGAGGGCCCGCTCCAGGTCCCACAGCCGGCGCGCGTTGCCGAACGCCTCGTCCGCGCGGCCGTCGATCAGATGCCTGCCGTACCCGTACAGGCTCCACGCCGCCGCCATCACCAGGACCTGGAGGGCGGCGGCGCAGGCGAGGCCGATGATCCGCCGGTCGTGCCGCAGTGCCGCTCCTTGATCTCCCCGTCGCCGCATGTCGTTCATCATCCAGCTACCCGGAGTCGCGTAAGTGATACGTCAGGAGGGTTCCGGCTCCGCCTCAGGTCCGAGACCCCGGGGGAACCCACGGCGGTGCCACGACGTTAAATTCGCCCAGAAGACCGAATCAGGAGCGTGACGGTGTCCGGTACGACCCAGCGTCGGCGGCACGGGCTGGCAGGGCTGCTCGTGGCGCTGTTCGTGGTCGCCGGGCTGGCCTTCAGCTACGGGCTGGGCCACGCACCCCCCGCGCGCCTGTGCACCGAGCACTCGGTGAGCGTCCCCGTGGACGCCGCCGCGGCGGCGGCCCGGCACCACCCGCCGTCCGAGAGGACGGGGCCGCCCACCTCCACGGGAACGCGGATCGCGGCGCCGCTCGCGCTCCACGGCGTCCCCGCGCTCGGCGGGTCCGCGGGCACCGCCGCGAACGCGCCGCTGTCGCCGCTACCTCCACTGGACGCGTGCCTGTGCCTGGCCGTCCTGTTCACGCTCATGGTGCTCGCCCTTCTGGCCGCGGGGGCATGGCGCGCGTTCCGGAGGCTCCCCGCCCGTGCCGGCTGGGAGCGCGCCGCCCCGGCGGGCGCCCTTCCCGCTCTCCTCTCGCTCTCCTCACTACAGGTTCTCAGGCTGTGACGGACCGGCCGTAAGGCCACCGGCACCGTCCGTGACGTCCCCAGGACGTTCGTCGTACGGCGCTGCCTCATGTCCGTTCTCACTCAGCCCGAGCACCCCCGAGAGGAGCGCTCGCATGTCCAAGAGCGCCAGAAACCGGAACAACCGCAGCAAGAACGCCCTGACGGCGCGGCAGGTGCCGTGGGGCGGCATCGCCTTCTTCACCGTGATCGGCCTGGTGGCGGTCGTGGCCATCGGCTACGCCTTCCTCCAGTCCCGGTCGTCGGCTTCGGCGGAGTCGGCGTCCATCTCCGGACTCGTCAAGAAGGACGGCCTGGGCCGCGATCACACGACACAGGCCGTCAAGTACGCCACCTCGCCGCCCATGGGAGGCGACCACGACCCCGTCTGGCAGAACTGCGACGCCCGCGTCTACGACCGGCCCCTGCGCGACGAGAACGCCGTCCACTCCCTCGAGCACGGCGCCGTCTGGATCACCTACCGGCCCGGGCTGCCCGCGGACCAGCTCGCCCGCCTCAAGACCAAGGTCTCGTCGACCGACTACACCCTGATGAGCCCTTATCCGGCCCTGGACGCCCCGATAGCGCTCACCGCCTGGGGACGTCAGGTGAAGCTCCAGAACGCCGCCGACGAGCGTGTGGACGCCTTCCTGCGCGCGTTCGTGAAGGGCCCGCAGACCCCCGAGCCCGGCGCCTCCTGCGGCGGCGCCAAGGACGCCCCGTGAGCACCGCCGTCCCCGGGCCGCGGGGACGGCGGGCCACCGTCGTCCTCGCGGCGCTGGTGCTGCTCGCCGCCGCCGCGCTGGTCGCGGTGACCGCGGCGCGCTCGGGGCGGCCCGGCACCGGCGGCCCCGAGGCCGGGTTCGCCCGCGACATGAGCGCCCACCACGCGCAGGCGGTGCGGATGTCGTTCACCGTCCGGGACCGGACGCGGGACCCCGCCGTCCGGCTGCTCGCCTACGACATCATCAACACCCAGTCCGCGCAGATCGGCATGATGACGGCCTGGCTGGACGAGTGGGACCTGCCCAAGACCGACCCGGAGGGTCCCATGCGGTGGATGGCCGGGCACTCCGGGCACGGCGCCGCGGGGCCCGCTCCCACGGGTGCGGCGGGCGGCGGCCCCGGGGCCCGGATGCCGGGGATGGCGACGCGCGAGCAGCTCGCGGAGCTGGAGCGCGCGCAGGGCCGCGCGGCCGAGGTGCTGTTCCTGCGCCTCATGATCGCCCATCATCGCGGCGGGGTCGCCATGGCCGAGGCGGTGCTGGCCCGCACCGGCCACGACCGCGTCCGGCGGCTGGCCCGGACCATGGTCGACGGACAGCGGGCGGAGATCACCCTGATGAACGGGATGCTGCGCGAGCGCGGGAGCGGCGCGGTGTGAGGTGCGACGTGAGCCCCGGCGGCCGGCTCCCTTCCGGGTACCGGCCGCCGAGTGCGCCGGCGGGTGCCGTGGAGCCGGGCCTCAGGAGAACTCGGCGAGCGTGCGCTCGGCCTCTTCCAGCCAGGCCCGGCGGGCGTTCAGCGCCTCCTCGGCGTCCTTGACGTCCTTGTCGCGGCCCGCCGAGCGGGCCTTGTCCAGCCGCCGCTGGAACTGGTCGATGGAGGTGCGCAGCTGCGCCACCGTCGCCTCGGCGCGCGCCCGCGCCTCGGGGTTGGTGCGCCGCCACTCGCTCTCCTCGGCGGACCGCACCGTCTCCTCGATCTTGCGCAGCCGTCCCTCCAGCCGGTCGCGCTGGTCGCGCGGGACCATGCCCGCGGCCTCCCAGCGCTCCTGGATCGCGCGCAGCGCCTGCCGGGCCTGCCGCACGTCCCGCACCGGCAGCAGCCGCTCCGCCTCAGCGAGGATCTTCTCCTTCTCCTCGGCGTGCTCCTGGAACTCGGCGTCCCGCTCGGCGAACGCGGCGCTGCGTGCCTGGAAGAAGGTGTCCTGGGCGCCCTTGAACCGGGCCCACAGTTCCTCTTCGGTGTCGCGGGCGGCGCGGCCGGCCAGCTTCCAGCGGCGCATGAGATCGCGGTACACCGCGGCGGTCTCGCCCCAGTCGGTGGAGCCCGACAGCGCCTCGGCCTCGGCGACCAGCCGGTCCTTCTCCCGGCGGGCCTCCTCGCGCTGGTCGTCCAGCGTCGCGAAGTAGACCTTGCGGCGCTTGGTGAAGGCGTTGCGCGCCGACGACAGCCGCTTCCACAGCGCGGTCTCGGTGGGCCGGTCGATGCGGTCGGCGGCCTTCCACTCCTCGACGAGCTGACGCAGCCGCTCGCCGCCGTTCTTCCAGTGCGTCTCCTCGACGGCGATCCGCTCGGCCTCGGCGACGATGCGCTCCTTGACCTCGCGGGCCTCGGTGCGGTGCTGCTCGCGCTGGGCCTTGACCTCCTCGCGCCGCCGCCCGACCTGCTCGGTCAGCCCGTCCAGGCGGCGGGCCAGCGCGTCGAGGTCGCCGACCGCGTGCGCCTCGGTGACCGCCTCGCGCAGCCGCTGGATGCTCTGCTGGGCCTGCCCGGGCTGCAGGTCGGTCGTGCGGACCCGCTGCTCGAGCAGCCCGATCTCGGTGGCCAGCGCATCGTACTTGCGCTTGAAATAGGACAGGGCCTCATCCGGCGCGCCGGCCTGCCAGGACCCCACGACGCGCTCGCCGTCGGTCGTCCTGACGTAGACGGTGCCGTCCTCGTCCACCCGGCCCCAGGGATCGGTAGCGCTGGACACCCTTGCCTCCTGAATCACAGGTCCGGTCGCGCACGCGGCCACCGGACCCTCCACACCTTAGTATCCCGTTCGCCTATTTCCCGGCGATCGTGACGTCCTGGATCGTGACCTTCTTCTTGGGAGCGCCGTCCCCCTGGGGATTGGAGCCCGCCTTGGCGATCTTCTCCAGCACGTCCATACCCTTCGTGATTTTCCCGAACACGGAGTAGTCAGGCTGAAGCTGCGAATCGCCGTACACCATGAAGAACTGGCTGCCGTTGGTGTCCGGACCGGAGTTCGCCATGGCGAGCGTTCCCTTGGTGTACTTGGCACCGGCGGTGTTCTCATTGGGGAACTCGTACCCGGGCCCGCCCCTTCCGGTCCCCTTGGGGTCGCCGCATTGGAGCACATTGAGCCCGCCACTGGTCAACCGGTGGCAGGGGCTGTTGTCAAGGAAATTCTTCTGCGCCAGGAAGGCGAACGAGTTCACCGTGCAGGGCGCCTTGGCGGCGTCCAGGTCCATGACCACGTCGCCCTCGTTGGTCTTGACCGTCGCCTGGACCACGCCGGAGTAGGCGGGCTTGGCGGGCGGCCTTCCGAGGTCCTTGGGGGCGCCGTCGGCCTGCGCGGGCTTGTAGGCGCACTGCCCGCCGGCGCTGGGGCTCGCGCCGGCGGCGGCGCCCTTCCCGTCACCGTCGCCGTCGCCGCTCATGACCACCGCCGCCGCCGTGCCGCCGCCGGCGAGCACCACGACCGCGGCGACCGCGCCTATGATCTTCAGGCGGCGGGCACGGGCCGCCTCGGCCTGCCGGCGCTGCTGCTGGCGCTCGTAGCGTTGCCGTGCGAGCTGCTTCTTGCGGTCCTTCCCCGCCACGTGCCTGCCCTTCCGCTGTGATCAGGTGAACGTGCAGCGCATAGTAGCGGTCCCCGGCGGCGGGCGCGCCGCCCGCTGAACGAACGTGGAGGAACGCCGCCGCGACGCCGTCCGGGACCCGCGGGGGGACCCGTGAGAGACCCGCGGGCGACACGGCCGTCCGCATCTCGTTCGCGGTGGCCGTGGCCGCGCCGGTACTCTCGGAGGGCCCATCCGAGATGGTTCGAAGGAAAGGACGGCCGTGCTCGTCGCCGGGTTCCCCGCTGGATCGTTCGCCGCGAACTGCTACGTCGTGGCGCCCGCCGCGGGCGAGGAGTGCGTCATCGTCGATCCCGGCCAGGACGCCGAGGCCGGGATCGAGGAGATCCTCCGCGAGCACCGGCTCAAGCCGGTCGCGGTGCTGCTCACCCACGGGCATCTCGACCACGTCTGGTCGGTCGCCCCGGTCTGCGGCGCAAAGGACGTCCCCGCCTACGTCCATCCGGACGACCGCGAGCTGCTCACCGACCCGGCCAAGGGTCTGTCCCTCGGCCCCGGGCAGCAGCTGTTCGGCGGCCTCGAGCTGACCGAGCCGGACGACGTCCGCGAGCTGGCCGACGGCGCCGCGCTGGAACTGGCGGGCCTGAGCATCACCGTCGACCACGCGCCCGGCCACACGCCCGGGTCGGTGACCTTCCGTACGCCCGCGGGCCCCGGCGTCCCGGACGTCATGTTCACGGGCGACCTGCTGTTCGCCGGATCGATCGGGCGCACCGACCTGCCGGGCGGCTCCCACGAGGCGATCCTCGCGAGCCTGACGCGGGTGTGCCTGGCCCGCCCCGACGAGACCGCCGTCCTGCCGGGGCACGGCCCGCAGACCACAATCGGCCGCGAGCGCGCGACCAACCCGTACCTCCGCGGGCTCGCGCCGGGGAACGCGGGGGGATCCTCCCCCCTGACCGGCGCGACGCCGCGGCCCGCGGACGGGCCCAACAAGGGATTCTGAGTCAAGAGATCATGAGTTCGAGCTTCCAGGCCCCCAAGGGGGTCAGTGAATACGTCCCGCCGCGCGCGGACCTCTTCTACGCCATCCGCGAGGCGTTCGCCGAGCAGGCCAGGCTCGCCGGCTACGGCTACCTGGAACTGGCCGTCTTCGAGGACACGAACCTGTTCCGGCGGGGCGTCGGCGAGTCCACCGACGTGGTGTCCAAGGAGATGTACACCTTCGAGGACCGGGGCGGCCGGTCGCTCACGCTGCGCCCGGAGTTCACCGCGACGGTGCTGCGGGCCGTCCTGGAGAACAACCTCCACAAGGAGGGCGCCCTCCCCGTCAAGGTGTGGACCACCGGGCCGGCGTTCCGCGCCGAGCGTCCCCAGCAGGGCCGTTACCGGCAGTTCTACCAGCTCGACCTGGAGGCGATCGGCAGCGAGGACCCGCAGGTCGACGCCGAGACCATCGCGATCGCCGCGAACTGGTACCGGTCGCTGGGGCTGACGCGGGTGCGGCTGCTGCTGAACTCGCTCGGCTGCCGGGAGTGCCGTCCCGCCTACCGGGCCCTGCTCCAGGACTTCCTGCGCGGCCTGGACCTGGACGAGGCCACCCGCGCCCGCATCGAGATCAACCCGCTGCGGGTGCTGGACGACAAGCGGCCCCAGGTCCGCGCCCAGATCGCGGACGCGCCGCTGATGGCCGACCACCTCTGCCCCGCGTGCAAGGCCCACCACGACCGCGTCCGGGAGCTGCTGGCCGACCTCGGCATCGCCTGGGAGGACACGCCCACCCTCGTCCGCGGCCTGGACTACTACACCCGCACCACCTACGAGTTCGACCACCCGCTGCTCGGCGCCCAGTCCGGCATCGGCGGCGGCGGCCGTTACGACGGGCTCTCCGAGGACATCGGCGGGCCGCCCCTGCCCGGCATCGGGTTCGGGCTGGGCCTCGACCGCACCGTCCTCGCGATGGAGGCCGAGGGCACCGCGTTCGCCCCCGGGCCGCGCTGCGAGGTGTTCGGGGTGGCGCTCGGCGAGGCCGCCGAGCGCCGGCTGTTCGGGCTGGTCGCCGAGCTGCGCGGCGCCGGGATCGCCGCCGACATGGCGTTCGGCGGCAAGCGGCTGAAGGGGGCCATGAAGGACGCCGGGCGGTCCGGCGCCCGGTACGCCGTGATCCTCGGCGAGCGGGACATCGCGGACGGCGTCGCCCAGGTCAAGGATCTGGCCGAGGGCGAGCAGACCGCCGTTCCGCTCACCGGCATCGCATCGACGTTGAAGGAAAGGCTTTCCAGATGATCCGCTCGCACGAGGCGGGGACGCTCCGCAGGGAGCACGCCGGACAGCAGGTGACGCTGGCCGGCTGGGTCGGCCGCCGCCGCGACCACGGCGGCGTCACGTTCATCGACCTGCGCGACGCCTCCGGCACCGCGCAGGTCGTGTTCCGTGAGGAGGACGCCGCGCACGACCTGCGCGCCGAGTTCTGCGTGAAGGTCGTGGGAGAGGTCCGCGTCCGGCCGGCGGGCAACGAGAACCCCGAACTGCCCACCGGCGACATCGAGGTCGCGGCCGCCGAGATCGAGGTGCTCTCCGAGGCGGCGCCGCTGCCGTTCCCCATCGAGGGCGACGTCAACGTCAACGAGGAGATCCGGCTCAAGTACCGCTACCTCGACCTGCGCCGCGACGCGGTCGCGCGGGCCGTGCGGGTCCGGTCGGAGGCGTCGTTCATCGCGCACGAGGTGATGCGCGAGCACGGCTTCGTCAACGTGGAGACGCCGACGCTGACCGGCTCCACCCCCGAGGGCGCCCGCGACTTCCTCGTGCCCGTCCGGCTCAAGCCCGGCCACTGGTACGCGCTGCCGCAGTCCCCCCAGCTGTTCAAGCAGCTGCTCATGGTCGGCGGGCTGGAGCGCTACTACCAGATCGCGCGCTGCTACCGGGACGAGGACTTCCGCGCCGACCGGCAGCCGGAGTTCACCCAGATCGACGTCGAGATGTCGTTCGCCGACCAGGAGGACGTCCTGCGCGTCGGCGAGGACCTCGTCGCCCGGCTGTGGAAGGAGATCGCCGGGTACGAGATCCCCCTCCCGATCCCCCACATCACCTACGCCGACGCCCTGGCCCGGTACGGCTCGGACAAGCCCGACCTGCGCTTCGGCAACGAGCTCACGGACATGACCGAGTACTTCTCGGCCACCTCGTTCCGGGTGTTCCAGGCCCCCTACGTGGGCGCGGTGGTGATGCCCGGCGGCGCGTCCCAGACCCGCAAGGAGCTGGACGCCTGGCAGGACTGGGCGAAGGCCCGCGGCGCCCGCGGCCTGGCCTACGTCCTGGTCCAGGAGGACGGCACGCTCGGCGGCCCGGTCGCCAAGAACCTGTCCGACGACGAGAAGGGCGGGCTCGCCGCGAAGACCGGTGCCGCCCCCGGCGACGCGATCTTCTTCGGCGCGGGCAAGCGGCACTCGACCCAGGAGCTGCTCGGCGCCGCCCGGCTGGAGATCGGCCGCCGCCGCGGCCTGATCGACGAGTCGGAGTGGAACTTCGTCTGGGTCGTCGACGCGCCGATCTTCGAGCCGGTCGAGGACGAGCGGGGCGAGCAGATCGGCTGGACGTCGGTCCACCACCCCTTCACCGCGCCGAAGCCCGAGTACGCCGACACCTTCCAGGACGACCCGGGCGGCGCCCTCGCCGACGCCTACGACCTCGTCCTGAACGGCAACGAGATCGGCGGCGGCTCCGTCCGCATCCACCGGGCCGAGATGCAGCAGCGGGTGTTCGACGTGCTGGGACTGTCCAAGCGGGAGGCCGAGTCGCGGTTCGGCTTCCTGCTGGAGGCGTTCAAGTTCGGGCCGCCGCCGCACGGCGGCATCGCGTTCGGCTGGGACCGCATGGTCATGCTCCTCGCCCGCCAGGACTCGATCCGCGACGTCATCGCCTTCCCCAAGGTCGCGTCCGGGTACGACCCCCTCACCGGCGCGCCCACCGTCATCACCGCGCAGCAGCGCGAGGAGGCCGGTGTGGACGTGGTCCCGGAGGACGCCACCGCCGAAGGCTGACCGGACGGGCGGCCGCCGCGCGGCGGCCGCCCGCTCCCCGTCACCCGGGAACGGAGCGGGCCGGTGCCTCGGCGCCCGCCGGTCAGCGGACGCCGCTGGTGACGCGGTACACGTCGTAGACGCCGTCGATCGAGCGGACGGCCTTCAGCACGTGGCCGAGATGCTTCGGGTCGCCCATCTCGAAGGTGAAACGGCTGACGGCGACGCGGTCGCGGGTGGTGGTGACCGACGCGGAGAGGATGTTGACGTGCTGGTCGGAGAGCACGCGCGTGACGTCCGACAGCAGCCGGGGCCGGTCGAGGGCCTCGACCTGGATGGCGACGAGGAAGACCGAGTCCTCGCCCGGGGACCAGGTGACGTCGATCAGCCGGTCGGGCTGGGTCTTGAGGTTGGCGACGTTGGCGCAGTCGGCCCGGTGCACCGAGACCCCGTGGCCGCGGGTGACGAAGCCGACGATGTCATCGCCCGGCACCGGGGTGCAGCAGCGCGACAGCCGGACCCAGACGTCCGGGTCGCCGGCGACGACGACGCCGGGGTCGCCGGCGACCCGGCCCCGCTTGCGGCGCGTCGGCAGCGCGATCTCGGCGAGGTCCTCCTCGGCGCTCTCCACGCCGCCGAGGGCCTCCACGAGCCGCTGCACGACGGTCTGCGCGGAGACGTGGCCCTCGCCGACGGCGGCGTACAGCGACGACACGTCGGTGTAGCGCATGTCGCGGGCGAGGGCGAGCAGCGCCTCCCCGGACATCATCCGCTGCAGCGGCATGTTCTGCTTGCGCATCGCGCGGGCGATGGAGTCCTTGCCGGACTCGATCGCGGTGTCGCGGCGCTCCTTGGAGAACCAGTGCTTGATCTTGTTGCGGGCGCGGGCGCTCTTGACGAAGCCGAGCCAGTCGCGGCTGGGCCCGGCGTCCTGCGACTTGGAGGTGAACACCTCGACGGTGTCGCCGTTGTCGAGGGTCGACTCGAGGGGGACGAGACGGCCGTTGACGCGGGCGCCGATACATCGGTGGCCGACCTCGGTGTGGATTGCGTAGGCGAAGTCGACCGGGGTCGCGCCCTGCGGCAGCGCGATCACGTCGCCCTTCGGGGTGAAGACGAACACCTCCGAGACCGACAGGTCGAACCGCAGCGACTCCAGGAACTCCGCCGGGTCGGCGGTCTCCTTCTGCCAGTCCAGGAGCTGGCGCAGCCACTGCATGTCGCCGGCCTTGCGGCCGCCGACGGTCTCCTCCTTGTACTTCCAGTGCGCGGCGACGCCGTACTCGGCGCGCCGGTGCATGCCCCAGGTGCGGATCTGCAGTTCGACGGGCTTGCCCTCGGGGCCGATCACCGTCGTGTGCAGCGACTGGTACATGTTGAACTTCGGCATCGCGATGTAGTCCTTGAACCGGCCGGGGACCGGGTTCCATCGCGCGTGGATCGAGCCGAGGGCGGCGTAGCAGTCGCGGACGCTGTCGACGAGGACCCGGATGCCGACCAGGTCGTAGATGTCGTCGAAGCTGACGTCCCGCGCGATCATCTTCTGGTAGATCGAGTAGTAGTGCTTCGGCCGGCCGGTGACGGTGGCCTTGATGCGGGCCTCGCGCAGGTCGGTCGAGACGTTCTCGATGACCTCCTGGAGGTAGACGTCGCGGCGGGGGGCGCGCTCGGAGACCAGGCGGGCGATCTCGTCGAACCGCTTGGGGTACATCGTGGCGAACGCGAGGTCCTCCAGCTCCCACTTGAGCGTGTTCATGCCGAGCCGGTGGGCGAGCGGCGCGAACACCTCCAGGGTCTCGCGGGCCTTCTTCTCCTGCTTGTGCCGCGGCATGTAGCGCAGCGTGCGCATGTTGTGCAGCCGGTCGCCGAGCTTGATCACCAGGACGCGGATGTCGCGGGACATCGCCACGACCATCTTGCGGACGGTCTCGGCCTCGGCGGCCTCGCCGTACTTGACCTTGTCGAGCTTGGTCACCCCGTCGACGAGCGCGGCGATCTCGTCGCCGAAGTCGGCGCTCAGCTCCTCCAGGGTGTACGGCGTGTCCTCGACGGTGTCGTGCAGCAGCGCCGCGCACAGCGTCTCGGTGTTCATGCCGAGCTCGGCGAGGATGGTCGCGACCGCGAGCGGGTGCGTGATGTACGGGTCGCCGCTCTTGCGCTTCTGGTGCCGGTGGTAGTGCGCCGCGACGTCGTACGCGCGCTCGATCAGCCGGAGGTCCGCCTTCGGATGCGTGTTGCGGACCGTCTTGATCAGTGGTTCGAGTACCGGGTTCATAGTGGGGCCGCGCTGGGCGCCCAACCTGGCGAGCCTTCGGCGCACCCGGGCGGCAGACGGTGGGATCGTGGTGGAGGCTGGTGTGCCTTTGACTGTGTCTTTGCCGGAGGGGTCTTCGGCGGTTCCGGCGGTGTCGGCGGTTTCGGCCGCGGTGTCGGCGTCCCCGGCGGCGGGGTCGGCGGACGGCTCCGCTCCACCCGCGGGCGGCCGCGCGTCGTCCCGGGCGGACCGGGACTCGGCCGCGTGCTCTGCCGCGGCGTCGGTCACCGCGCCGGTCGATACCACCTCACCGGGCACTCAGCCTCCCTGGTCCTTGCGGGCGCGGTGTCCCGCGCCCTGCGAGACGCGCCCGTCCCCTCCGGACTTGACGCCAGTCTATCCGGCGCCCGTTTTGTGCTAGACCGTAACCAACGAGTGGACGTCCAGATTCCCGAGCTTCCCACGTCCTCGCAGGAACGACAGCTCGATGAGGACCGAAAGCCCGGCGACCTCGCCCCCGCCACGGCGGACGAGCTCGGCGGCGGCCCTGGCGGTTCCGCCGGTGGCCAGCACGTCGTCGACGATCAGGACCCGGTCACCGGGCCGGAACGCGTCGGCGTGAACCTCGATGGTCTCGGTTCCGTACTCGAGATCATAGGTCTCCGCGAGGGTCCGTGACGGCAGCTTTCCCTTTTTGCGCACCGGGACGAAGCCCGCGCCGAAGTGGTAGGCCACCGGGGCGGCGAGGATGAAGCCGCGCGCCTCGATCCCGACGATCTTGTCGACGGTGCCGCGGCCGTGGTGGTTGACGATCTGGTCGACCGCCCCCGCGAACGCGACGTGGTCGGCGAGCAGGGGCGTGATGTCCTTGAACAGCACTCCCGGTTTCGGGTAGTCGGCCACGTCGCGGATCCGCTCCTGGATCAGCCTGCCGAGGTCCACGTTCCACTCCTGTGCCGTAGTCATGGATAGGCCGTGCCCGCGCCCGCCCCGGTGAGGGACGGGCGCGGGCACGGCCGGATGTCGTGCCCGCCGCCTGCCGGCGGCGCTACTTGCCGCCGCCGCGGCGTTGCTGGCGGGAACCGCGTTTGGGCTGCTGCCGCGGCCCCTGCTGCACCACCTTGCGGATCGTGACCGAGGCGTTGACGTCCTCCTCGGCGGGCGTCTCGCGCTCGCGCCCGTCCTCGTCGGACGCCTCCGCCGGGCCCGTGGCGGCCTTCACCTTGGCGGTCCGGGCCTGCCGCTTCGCGCTGGTCTCGCGGCGCGCGATGTTGGCGCGGATCTGGCGGTACTTCGGCTCGCGCTCCTTCAGCTGGACCAGCAGCGGCGTCGCCACGCAGATCGAGGAGTACGTACCGACGATCATGCCGACGAACAGGGCCAGCGACAGGTCCTTCAGGGTGCCGGCGCCGAACAGCGTGGTACCGATGAACAGGATGGCCGCGACCGGCAGGATCGCCACCAGCGAGGTGTTGAGGGAGCGGACCAGCGTGCTGCTGAGCGCCTGGTTGGCCGCCTCGCTGTAGGTGGTCTTGGAGGTCGGGCCGAGCGGCCGGGTGACCTCCTTGATCATGTCGAAGACCACGACCGCGTCGTACAGGGAGTAGCCGAGGATCGTCAGGAACCCCAGCAGCGTCGCGGGGGTCACCTCGAATCCCGACCAGGCGTAGACGCCGGCGGTGATGACGAGGTCGTGCACCAGCGCGACGACCGCGGCCAGCGCCATCCGCCACTCGAACGCCACCGACAGATAGCCGATGATCAAGATCATGAAGACGACCAGCGCCTGCCACGCCTTCTTCTGGATCTCCCCGCCCCACGAGGCGCCGACCACCTGGGTGCTGACCTTGTCGGCTGGGATCTTCAGATCCTGCGTGACGTTCTTCTTGACCTGGGTGACCTGGGTCGAGGAAAGGCTCTCGGTCGTCACCCGCCAGTCGCCGCCGGCCTTCTGCACGATCGCCTGGTGGGCGCCGCCGCCGGTGACGGCGCCGCGCACCTGCTCGATCGACGAGCTCGGCGCCTTGAACGTGAAGACCGAGCCGCCCTTGAACTCCACGCCGATGTTGAGCCCCTGGATCAGCAGGCCCGCGATCGACACCACCAGCAGCAGCCCGGAGATCGAGTACCAGATCCTCGGCTTGCCGACGATGTCGGCGCTGATCTCACCCCGGTAGATCCGGGAGATGATCGCACGCAGTCCCATGGATCAGACCTCCTGGCTCGTCGGCTGAGCGGCGCCGGAGTCGGGCTGCGTCCGGCGCAGCCGCTTGGCGTCGAGGCCGGAGAGCGGATGGCCCCGGCCGAAGAAGGCGGTGCGCGACAGCAGCGCCACCAGCGGCTTGGTGAAGAAGAACACCACCACGATGTCGATGAGGGTGGTGAGCCCCATCGCGAAGGCGAACCCGGCGACGCCGCCGACCGCGAGGAAGTACAGCACCAGCGCGGCCAGGAACGTCACGGCGTCGGCGACCAGGATGGTGCGCCGGGCCCGCTTCCAGGCGTTCTCCACCGAGGAGCGCAGCTTGCGGCCGGCCCGCAGCTCGTCGCGCAGCCGCTCGAAGTAGACGATGAACGAGTCGGCGGTGATGCCGATGGAGACGATGAGGCCGATGATGTGCGGCAGCGAGAGCCGGAACCCCATCCCCTCGCCGAGGATCACCACCGAGACGTAGGTGATGATCGACGCCACGACCAGGCTGGACACCGCGACCAGTCCGAGGCCCCGGTAGTACAGCAGGCAGTACAGCACCACGAGGCCGAGACCGATGGCGCCGGCGATCAGGCCGCCGCGCAGCTGGTCGGCGCCGAGCGTGGACGACACCTCGTCGATGGAGCTCTGCTTGAACTCCAGCGGCAGCGCCCCGTACTTGAGCACGTTGGCCAGGTCGGTGGCGTAGCGCTGGTTGAAGCTGTCGGGCGGGCCGTCGATGCGGGCGGTGCCGCCGTTGATCGCGCCCTGGTTGATGCTGGGCGCAGAGACGACCTGCCCGTCCAGGACGATCGCGACCTGCGCCTGCGGTGAGCCCGGGCTCTGCTGGTAGGCC
Organism: Actinomadura roseirufa; assembly: GCF_900659635.1. Lineage (GTDB taxonomy): Bacteria > Actinomycetota > Actinomycetes > Streptosporangiales > Streptosporangiaceae > Spirillospora > Spirillospora roseirufa. The sequence goes on from NZ_CAACVB010000018.1 coordinate 48,808, forward strand.
TTGTACGCCTCGGTGGTGACCTGGCCGAACTGCCGGCCGCCCTTGCCGTCGAACTTCAGCGAGACCGACCAGCTCGCCTCGCCGTTCTGGGCGTTCGGCGGCATCGCGTTGGCGCCCGAGACGTTCTCGCCGAGCACCCGCACCGGCCCGAGGATGTACTTGCTGACCTGGCCCTTCTCCTCGTTCTGGTCACAGGCCGCGACGAACTTGCGGTTCGGGTCGTTCGACCCGGGCGCCCGCTTGTCGTCGGTGTAGCAGTTCAGCGTCTCGAACTGCTTGATGACCGCCTTGTCGTCGACGCCGGAGAAGTCCTGCGCCGGCGCCTGCTGCGGCGGCGTCGTCGGCAGGCCGGTCGGCGGAGCCGAGGGCGTCGCCGACGGGGCGGGCGTGCCCGAGCCGGACGGCGTGGGCGAGGGAGCGGTGAGCGCCTGCGACAGCGCCCGCCCGCGGGGCGAGGCCGAGGGCGAGGGCGAGGGCGAACCGGACTGCGTGCCCGACGCCGAGGGCGACGGCGTCGCCTTGCCGGCCTTGCCGCCCTTGCCGGGCGACGGCGTCGGCGCCGGCGCGGACGGCGCCGACGGCTTGCCGTCGGCGACCGCGAACACCTGGCGGAACTGCAGCTTCGCCGTGGTGCCGATCAGCTGGACCACGCGGTCCTGGCCCTCGCCGGGCACGTTGACCACGATGTTGTTGCCACCCTGCTTCGCGACCTCCGCGTCGGAGACGCCCAGACCGTTGACCCGCTGCGTCATGATCTTGACGGCCTGGTTCATCTGGGATGCGGGCGGGTTCTTGCCCGACTCGGTCTTGGCGGTGAGGGTGACCGTCGTCCCGCCCGCGAGGTCCAGCCCCAGCTTGGGCGTGGTCCGCCCCTGCAGGAGCGCCACGCCGGCCAGGGCGACCATGATCACGAAGAGCGCGAGGAGCGTGCGCCCGGGCTTGGGGACATTGCTAGGCGGAGCCACTGGTCGTCATTTCCCGTCTTGAGTCGTTGCCGGAGGGGCGTCAGGCCGAGGGCTTCTCCGCGGCCTTCGCCTTCACCTTCGTCCGCGACCTGGAGCCGGAGGCGTCCCCCTCGTCCTCGGCGTCCTCGGCGTCCTCGGCGGCGTGCGCCTGGTCGGCGTCCTCGGCGGCGGTCCCGGTGCCGGTCTCCTTGGCGTCCCGCTCCGCGGCGTCACCCTTGGTGAGCTCGACGCGGCCGGACTCCTCCTCGTCCCGGTCGTGCTCCCGGTCGCCGTCCTCGCCGTCCTCGTCGAGCTCGTCGTCGACGTCGTCGGGCTCCTCGTCCTTGAGGACCTGCATGACGGCCTGCTTCACGAAGCGGACCTCGACGCCGGGAGCGATCTCCAGGAGCAGTCCGTCGTCGTCGACCGACACGACGGTGGCGTGGATGCCGCTGGTCGTCAGCACCCGGGCGCCCGGTTCCATGGCGTTCTGCATGTTCATCTGCTCTTTACGGCGCTTGCTCTGCGGCCGGATGAGCAGGAAGTAGAAGACCAGGGGCACGGCGAGGAGCAGCAGCAGGTTGAAGGACCCGCTACCGCCGGACGACGCCGCGATAATCATGTCGCTGCCCATTACTGGGGCATCCTTCCGATGTGGTTTGCCCAGCCCGCGACCAGATCGGCCGCATCCTCGGGACCGCCGGCTGGTGACGGTGGACCAAGTCCCGGAGTCTAGAGAGTACGCGAGACCCCGGCAACGACGTGACGATCGGTGACGCCGGGAAGTTCCCAAGCCGTTACCAGATGATCACGAACCGGGCCCCGCCGGGTCCCCGCCGGCGTCCCCGGCGGCCTCCTCGCCGGTCTCCGCGGCGCCGTCACCAGCGGCGTCGCGGCCCGTCTCGCCGTCCATCTCGAACAGCGTCCCGGTGAGCGGCGCCGTCCGGGGCGGGGTGAGGCCGAGATGGGCCCAGGCGGCGGCGGTCGCGACGCGGCCGCGCGGCGTCCGGGCGAGCAGCCCCTGCCTGACCAGAAAGGGCTCGGCGACGACCTCGACGGTCTCGGGCTCCTCCCCCACCGACACCGCGAGCGTCGACAGCCCCACCGGCCCCCCGCCGAACTTGCGCAGCAGGGACCCGATGACGGCGCGGTCGAGCCGGTCGAGGCCGCGCTCGTCCACCTCGTAGAGGTGCAGCGCCGCCCGCGCCAGCTCCCGCGTGACCACGCCGTCGGCGCGGACCTCGGCGAAGTCGCGGACGCGGCGCAGCAGCCGGTTGGCGATGCGCGGCGTGCCCCGGGAGCGGCCGGCCACCTCGGCGGCGGCGTCATCGGTGATCTCCACTTCGAGCAGCCGCGCCGACCGCCGGACGATCACCTCCAGCTCCGCCGGCTCGTAGAAGTCCATGTGGGCGACGAACCCGAACCGGTCGCGCAGCGGCCCCGGCAGCATCCCGGCCCGCGTGGTGGCGCCCACCAGCGTGAACGGGGCGATGTCCAGCGGGATCGCGGTGGCCCCGGGGCCCTTGCCCACCACGACGTCGACCCGGAAGTCCTCCATCGCCATGTAGAGCATCTCCTCGGCGGGCCTGGCCAGCCGGTGGATCTCGTCCAGGAAGAGCACCTCGCCCTCGGCGAGGGTGGACAGGACCGCCGCGAGGTCCCCGGCCCGTTCGATGGCGGGGCCGGAGGAGATCCGCAGCGGCTGCCCCAGCTCCGCCGCGATGATCATGGCGAGGGTCGTCTTGCCCAGCCCGGGGCCGCCCGACAGCAGGACGTGGTCGGGGGTGCGGCCCCGGCGCAGCGCGCCGTGCAGCACCAGCGAGAGCTGCTCGCGGACGCGTTCCTGGCCGACGAAGTCGTCGAGCCGTTTCGGCCGCAGCGCGGCCTCGATCACCTGCTCCTCGGTGCCCTCGGCGGCGGCCGAGACGAGCCTGTCCTCGGTCATGCGCTGAGCTTCCTGAGCGCGGCCTTCAGCAGGGCGGCGACCGGCGGGATCTCGGTGCCGCCGGCGAGGTCGGCGGCGACCGCGTCCACGGCGGCGTCGGCGTCGCGCGCGGACCAGCCGAGGTTGACCAGGCCCGCCTGGACCTGCCCGCGCCACTGCTGGGCGGGCGCCGCCGGGCGGGCGCCCGGCCCGCCGTCGCCGGCCGGGCCGCCGAGCCGGTCCTTCAGCTCCAGCACGATGCGCTGGGCGCCCTTCTTGCCGATGCCGGGGACCCGGGTGAGCGCCGCGAAGTCCTCGGCCGCCACGGCGTGCCGGAGCGCGTCGGGGCTGTGCACGGCGAGCATCGCCAGGGCGAGCCGGGGACCGACGCCACTGGCGGTCTGCAGCAGCTCGAACACCGTGCGCTCGTCGTCGTCGGCGAACCCGAACAGGGTGAGGGAGTCCTCCCGGACGACCAGGGACGTCGGCACCCGCGCCGGCTCGCCGACCCGGAGCCCGGCCAGGGTGGCCGGGGTGCACTGGACCGCGAACCCGACGCCGTGGACGTCGATCACCGCCCCGTCGGGACCGGCCGCGGCCACCTGGCCGCTGACGAAGGCGATCACTGGACGGTTCCTCCTCTGGTCCGGGCGGCCAGCCGCTCGCGCTCGGCCCGCGCCGCCTCCTCGATCCGCGACCGCTGCGCGTGGGCGAGCCTGGCCTGGGCCCCGCCGCGCCACAGGTGGCAGATCGCCAGCGCGAGCGCGTCGGCGGCGTCGGCGGGCCGCGGCGCCGTCTCCAGGTGCAGCAGCCGCGTCACCATCCGGGTGACCTGGGCCTTGTCGGCGCGGCCGTTGCCGGTGACGGCGGCCTTGGCCTCGCTCGGGGTGTGCAGGGCGACGGGCAGCCCGCGGCGGGCCGCGGCGAGCATGGCGATCCCGGCGGCCTGCGCGGTGCCCATCACGGTGCGGACGTTGTGCTGGGAGAACACCCGCTCGACCGCGACGGCGTCGGGCCGCAGCTCGTCCATGAGCGCCTCGACGCCGCGTTCCACGCCGAGCAGCCGCAGGGCGTGGTCCTCGTCCGGCGCCGTCCGGACGACGCTGACGTGGACCAGATGGAGCCGCTTGCCGGGGGCGCCCTCGACGACCCCCACCCCGCACCGGGTGAGCCCGGGGTCCACGCCCATCACCCGCACCCCGTCACCGCCGCGCTCCTTCGATCATCTGTTCGGCTGCGGACACGCTACCAAGCCGGGACCCTCCGCGCGGGGCGGCGACCCGCCCACGTCAGAAGTAGTCGAGCGAGAACGGCGCGGCGGCGAAGGCGGCGGACAGGGCGGGCAGGGCACCGGATCCGCCGTCGCCGGCCAGCCCGGCGCGCAGCAGCGTGGCGACGGGGATCCCGGCGAAGAGGGCGGCGAGGCCGCGGGCGCCGAGCCGCACGGCCCCCGCGGGCTCGGCACGGCGCTCCAGGCGCCCCCGCCCGTCCGCGACGCTCAGGTGCCAGGCCCCGTGGTGCGCGGGACGCGGCGGGTCGTCGATCACCAGCGGCACCTCGGCGGTGACCCCGGCCGGGTAGCCGCGCGCCTCGAACGCCGCGGGCGCGTCCACGACGCGCAGCAGCCACTGTTTGCGGCGGACGGCGTCCACCTCGCGCTCGCGGGGCAGCCACAGCGCCGCGTCCATGGGCGCGACGCACGCGCGCACGGTGGCGGCGGTGGAGGAGCCGGAGCCGACGAGCGCCCACAGCGCCCGCAGCGTGCGCTCGGAGCGGGCCACCAGCCGGGTGACCTCGAACGCCGTGTCGCCGTCCGCCCAGCGGTAGGACAGGAAGCCGTCCTCGGCGAGGTAGGCGAAGTCGTCACCGGTCAGCAGGAACGCCCGCCACATCGCCTCGTTCCAGGCGACGGGACCGCTGTCGAGGCCGCTCTCGTGCGCGCGGGCGATCACTGCCGCCACCTCGGCGGCGTCGCGCGGCTCCACGCGGCGCACCGGGACGCTTTCGGCGGCGACCGTGCGCAGGCCCTCCGCGGGGAACTCGATCTCGTGCAGGGCGCCCGCGTGCTCGTAGCCGACGGAGCGGTACAGCGACGTCGTCGCCGGGTAGAGCATCGACAGCGGGTGCCCGAGGTCGGCGCAGCGCTCCAGCAGCTCCGTCATCAGCGCGCGGCCGAGGCCCCGGCCGCGTTCCTCCGGCGCGACGGCGACCCCGCCGACCCCGCCCATGGACACGGCCCGGCCATGCCACCACTGTCTCAGGTCGTGGAGACGTGCCATGGCCACGACGCGGCCGTTCTCGAACCCGGCGAACTGGCGTCCCGCCTCCATCGCGGGCCGCGCGACGACGGCCGACCGTTCCCACTCCTCGTCCCCGACGCGCCCGAAGGCGCGTGACCGGAGGTCGCGGGTGAGGTCGTACTCCCCCGGCTCGAGCGCGCGAATCTCCATGATCCAGACGATAGGGCACCGCCGGGGACGCCGACGCCGCCGCGCCCGGGACGGGCCGCGGCGGCGTCGTTCGGCGTCGTCCGGCGCCGGGCCCTCAGGCGTCGAGCGCGGCCATGACCTCGTCGGCCACGTCGAAGTTGGCGTAGATCTCCTGGACGTCGTCGGAGTCCTCGAGGGCGTCGAGCAGGCGGAACACCTTCTTGGCGTTCTCCTCGTCCAGCGGGACGGTGACGCTCGGCAGGAACTTGCTCTCGGCCGACTCGTAGTCGATGCCGGCCTCCTGCAGCGCGGTGCGGACCGCGACCAGGTCCCCGGCCTCGCTGACGACCTCGAAGTTCTCCTCGTCCAGCTCGTTGACCTCCTCGGCGCCCGCGTCCAGCACGGCCATCATGAGGTCGTCCTCGCTCGTGCCGCCCTTGGGCACGATGACGACGCCCTTGCGGGCGAACATGTAGGAGACCGAGCCCGGGTCGGCGAGCGAGCCGCCGTTGCGGGTGAGCGCGACGCGGACCTCGGAGGCGGCCCGGTTGCGGTTGTCGGTCAGGCACTCGATGAGCACGGCGACCCCGCCGGGGGCGTAGCCCTCGTAGGTGATGTTCTGCCAGTCGGCGCCCCCGGCCTCCTCACCGGCGCCGCGCTTGCGCGCGCGCTCGATGTTGTCGTTGGGGACCGAGTTCTTCTTCGCCTTGTAAATGGCGTCGTACAGGGTGGGGTTGGCGTCGGGATCACCGCCGCCGGTCCGGGCCGCCACCTCGATGTTCTTGATCAGCTTGGCGAAGAGCTTGCCCCGCTTGGCGTCGAGGGCGGCCTTCTTGTGCTTGGTCGTCGCCCATTTGGAATGGCCGGACATCTGTCAATCCTCCTCAACCATCGCCCGGCGCACCAGATCGGCGAAGTAGTGGTGCACGCGGAAGTCGCCCGTCAGCTCCGGGTGAAAGGCGGTCGCCATGAGGCGTCCCTGCCGGACGGCGACGATCCTACCGGCGTTCGGGCCGGTCTCGGCGCGTCCGAGGACCTCGACGGCGGCTCCGACGGACTCCACCCAGGGTGCGCGGATGAAAACGGCGTGGTACGGCGTGTCCCCCATACCGGTCAGCGGAACGGCCGACTCGAAGGAGTCGACCTGCCGTCCGAAGGCGTTGCGCCGCACCGTCATGTCGATCCCGCCGACGGTCTCCTGACCGGTGACGCCGCCCCGGATCCGGTCCGCCAGCATGATCATGCCGGCGCAGGAGCCGTAGGCGGGCAGGCCGGCCTCGATCCGCTTGCGCAGCGGCTCGAGCAGGTCGAACGAGCGCGCCAGGCGCCACATCGTGGTGGACTCGCCGCCGGGCAGCACCAGCCCGTCGACCCGGTCCAGTTCCTCGGGGCGGCGGACGCCCAGGGCCCGTGCCCCGGCCGCCTCCAGGGCGCGGGCGTGCTCGCGCACGTCGCCCTGCAGGGCGAGGACACCGATCGTCGGCACGGCAGTCACGAATGCACCTTCCGAGGGGGTGGTACGCACGGGTTCGTCCCAACTTTAGACGTCCCGTACAACGTTCCAGGACCGGGAGAGCCTTCCCGGGGCGCCCGGGTCAGGCGTGCTTGAAGCGGCGCAGCGGCAGCTCGAGCGGCAGGAACCCGTCGGCGCCGCGGTCGGCGATGCCCCGGCCGAACATGTGCGCCGCGGCCAGCGCCAGCCCGAACTCCTCGGGGTCGAACGGCAGCGGCACGTCCGGCGCGCCCTCGTCGATCGGCCGCCAGAAGGGCCGCTCGGCGGGCAGCCGCTCGCCCTGGTCGACGACGACGCCGTCCTCGGCGGTCACGAACACCTCCCGGCGCAGCTCGCCGGACTCGTACCAGCGGAACCAGCAGCCGTGGATGACGGTGTGCAGGACGAGCACGCCGCAGAGCGAGCCGGGCAGGGCCGCGGCGGCGGTGTCGGCGATACGGCGGGCGTCGTCGTCGAGGTGGAACAGCCGCCGGTCGCACAGCAGGAGGGCCCGGTCGAAGGCGCCGACGAACAGCTCGTCCTCGTAGGGCCAGAGCGCGAAGTCGAGGACCGTGTCACCGGTCTCGGTCAGGGTGTCCGCCGGGTAGAGGCCGCGCGCGATCGTCGCGGCGGCGGCCGGATCGGGCACCAGGCCCGGCCGGAACACCTCGGTGGGTTCACCCGCGCTCGCGCACGCCAGCGCGACCGACCAAGCCATGCTCTCCCCTCCCGCGGCCGGGCACCGCCCAGGGGCCTCGACCCCTCACCGCCCGCGCCGCCAGCGTAAACCCTCGACCGGCACGGTGTGGAGGGGGGACCCCCGGTCGGCGCGAGATCGCCGGGGCGGGACGGTGGCCCCGGGCCGCCCGAGGCGGCCCGGAGCGGTTCACCAGCCGCGGCCGGCGAACTTCTGGTCCTCGCCGAGGGAGGCGACGCTGATGCCGACCATGGCCTCGCCGAGACCGCGGGAGACCTTGGCGATCACGTCGGGGTCGTCGTGGAAGGTGGTGGCCTTCACGATCGCCTCGGCGCGCTGGGCGGGGTTGCCGGACTTGAAGATGCCGGAGCCGACGAACACGCCCTCGGCGCCGAGCTGCATCATCATGGCGGCGTCGGCGGGCGTGGCGATGCCGCCGGCGGTGAACAGCACCACGGGCAGCTTCCCGGCCCGCGCGACCTCCTTGACCAGCTCGTAGGGGGCCTGAAGCTCCTTGGCCGCCACGTACAGCTCGTCCTCGGGCAGGCCCTGGAGCCGGCGGATCTGCTGCCGGATCTGCCGCATGTGGGTGGTGGCGTTGGAGACGTCGCCGGTGCCGGCCTCGCCCTTGGAGCGGATCATCGCCGCGCCCTCGGTGATGCGGCGCAGCGCCTCGCCGAGGTTGGTGGCGCCGCAGACGAACGGCACGGTGAAGGCCCACTTGTCGATGTGGTTGTCGTAGTCGGCCGGGGTGAGGACCTCGGACTCGTCGACGTAGTCGACGCCGAGGGCCTGCAGCACCCGCGCCTCGACGAAGTGGCCGATGCGGGCCTTGGCCATCACCGGGATGGAGACCGCCGAGATGATCCCGTCGATCATGTCGGGGTCGCTCATCCGGGAGATGCCGCCCTCGGCGCGGATGTCGGCGGGGACCCGCTCCAGGGCCATCACGGCGACGGCGCCGGCGTCCTCAGCGATCTTGGCCTGCTCGGGGGTGACGACGTCCATGATCACGCCGCCCTTGAGCATCTCCGCCATGCCGCGCTTCACACGGGCGGTCCCGGTGGCGGGCGCGGTGTTCTCCGGGGCGGGACTGGAAGTGGACACGGGCATTCCTCACGTGGACCGACAACAGGGCAGTTTCCATGATATTGCCTGCTCGCACGGCTCCTCGACCCGGCATTGTGTCAGGGCCGCGGCCGTACCTCTTACGCGATGACCGTTGACCTAGGGGATGTACGGCTTGCCGTCGTTCAGCAGCACGACCCAGACCTGCCCGGGCGCGAAGGCGATCGGCCTGCCGTCCGCGGTGGTGTACGCGGTTCCCCGCCCCTCCGCCGGCCGCGACCATCTGGCCTCGTAGGACCTGCCGTCGCGCAGGACGAGGGCGCGGCCCGTCCCGACCGTCTGGATCAGCGGGGTGTAGCTGCCCAGGAAGTCGTGGAACTGCGACCGGACGGTCCGCGCGTACTGGACGACGATCGTCCGGCCGCCGAGCCTGCCGCCCTCCGCGGCGAGGTCGGGCCGCCCGCCCCAGCTGGCCAGCCAGCGCCTGTCCTTGGCCGACCAGGTGAACGCCATGGTCGTCGTGGGCCAGGTGGCGGTGAAGGTCCGCAGCGGCGTCCCGCCCGCCGGCGCCGGGCCGAACCGGAAGCCGATGTCGCGCGGCGCGGCGGCCCGCGGCGCCTGCCTGAGCAGGGCCCCGGGGTCGGCGTACAGGTTGTAGGGCGCCGGTTTGGTCCCGGCGCGGAAGTAGGCGGATCCGGCCTTCTCCTGGGAGACGTCGTACACCGGCGCCTGCCGGACGTACTTCTTCATCTTGCTCTGGACGCCCGAGAACGCGAAGGCCGGGCCGCCGAACTGCGGCAGGATGTGCAGGTCGGAGATCCGGGCGCTGCGGACCGGCCCGACGCGCTTGGGCAGCCGGGACGAGAAGACCGCCATCAGCCGGGTCTCGCCGCCCTCGACCTGCTCGACGTAGACGATGTCGGCGGCCGACACCCCGGTCTGCGGCATCGCGGGCCGGGTGTTCTCGATCTTGACGGCGAGCACCGGGCCGCGCGGCCCGGCCGGGCCGCCGGTGAACGGGTGCGTCGTCGGCGCGGTGCCACCGGGCGTGCCGCCCGGGGCACCGGGCGGCGCCGCGCGATCCGGGCCGTCCGATCCGGAGCAGGCCGACAGCGCGGCGCCGAGGACGAGGGCCCCGAGCGCCGCGCCGGCACCGCTCCGGCCGGTTCTGTCCCACGTGCTTGGCACGATGCAAGCCTCCCTGTGACGATCTGCCAGAGGGTAGCGAACGCTCGCGGGCGCCCCGGCCGGGCGGGGCGGCCGGAGGGCGGGGTCAGATCCCCGGCGGGTCGTCGTCGATCTCGAAGAAGCCCGGCAGCGGGGCGCGGCCCGCCAGCGGCAGCACCCGGATGAGCAGCTTGCGGCGCGCGATCCGGGCCTGGGCGACGGCGTCGTTGTAGAACCGGCGGGCGTAGGCGACCTTGGCGGCGGCCGAGGACAGCTCCTCCAGCACGGCGTCGCCGTCGCCGTCGGCGCGGGCGCCGAGCGTGCCGACGAACTCGGGCTGGTCGACGACGGCGCGCAGCGCCCGCGACAGGTCGCTCTCGGCGAACTCCCGGTTGTCGGCGTCGGCGGTGCGGGCCTCGTGCGCGGCGGTGGCCAGCACCAGGCTGGTGGCCGGGTCCAGCAGGCGGGACGCGGCCAGCTCCAGCGCGGCGGCGGCCCGGCGGACCAGCGCGGCGTCCAGCGCGGCGCGGGCGGTCTCGACCCGGACGTGCAGCCGGTCGAGCCGGGTCGCCCGCCACGACACGTACCCACCGGCGAGGAAGACCACGGCGACCCAGAACAGGACGTCGATGATCCAGTCATAGAGCACCGCGCACCGCCCTAGGCACCGAGGCCGGACTCGACCACGCCGCCGTGGTCGAGGGCCACCGTCTCGTACACCCGGAGCACGTCCCGGGCGACGGCCGACCAGTCGTAGGCGCGGACGGCGGCGCGGGCCTCCGCGGACAGCTGCTTGCGCCGGGCGGGGTCGTCCAGCAGCTCGCCGGCCGCGGCCGCCAGCGCGTCGTGGTCGCCGGCGGGGAACAGCGCCCCGGCGCGGCCGCCGAGCAGCACCCGGTCGAACGCCTCGATGTCGCTGGCGAGGATGGGGGCTCCCGCGGACATGGCCTCGGCCAGCACGATGCCGAAGCTCTCGCCGCCGGTGTTGGGCGCGACGAACACGTCCACCGAGTGGTAGGCGCGGATCTTGTCCTGCTCGCTGACCATGCCGAGGACGACGACGCGGTCGCGCAGCTCGGGCGAGACCCGGGCCACGGCGTCGTCGGCGTCGCCGGGGCCGGCGAGCAGCAGCCGCAGCGCGGGCCTGCGCCGGCCGAGGATCTCGAAGGCGCGCAGGAGCACCTGAAGGCCCTTGCGGGGCTCGTCCATCCGGCCGAGGAAGCCCAGGGCTCCCCCGGGGGCCGCGTCGTCGCCGCCGCGCGGCCCGCCGCGGCCGGGCCAGCCGGGCAGCGGGTCGGCCATCGCGTACCGCTCGGTCGCGACGCCGTTGGGAATCAGCACCGCGTCGCCGCCGAGGTGCTCGACCAGGGTGGTCCGGGCCGCCTCCGACACCGCGATCCGGCCGGTGATCTTCTCCAGGGCGCTCTGCAGGATCGGCGCGGTGACCGACACCACGCGGGACCGCTCGTAGGAGGCGTGGAAGGTGCCGACGATGGGGCCGTCCGCGGCCCAGCACGCCAGCAGGCCCAGGGAGGGCGCCGCGGGCTCGTGCACGTGCAGGACGTCGAAGGCGCCCTCGTTGATCCAGCGCCGGACCCGCCCGGCCGACAGGAAGCCGAACGCCAGCCGGGCCACCGAGCCGTTGTAGGGGACGGGGACCGCCCGTCCGGCGGAGACGACGTAGGGCGGGAGCTCGGCGTCGTCGTCGGCCGGGGTGATGACCGACACGTGGTGGCCGAGCGCGCCCAGCGCCTCGGCCAGGTCGCGGATGTGCTGCTGGACGCCTCCGGGGACGTTCCAGGTGTAGGGGCAGACGAGCCCGACCCTCACCGCGGCGCCTCTCCGAGATCCTCGACCCAGACCTTCTGCAGCATGTGCCAGTCCTCCGGATGCGCGGAGATGCCCTCCTCGAAGACCCGCGCCAGCTCCTGGGTCATGGCCCGGATCCTCTCCTGCCGGACGCCCGCGCCGGGGATCTGGATCTCCTCGTGCACGCGCGCCGCCCAGTACTCGCCTTCGTACCACAACGTCACCGGGATCAGCGCTGCGCCGGTCTGGATCGCGAGCGCGGCGGCCACGGCGGGCATCCGCGCGGTGGCGCCGAAGAACTCGACGTCGACGCCGGTGTCGGTCAGGTCGCGGTCGACGACCAGGCACACCGGGCGCCCCGCGCGCAGGCGCTGCGCCATCCGCCCGAACGCGGCGGCGCCCTTGTGGGGCAGGACCTCCATGCCGAGGCCCTCGCGGAACTCCACGAACCGGTCGAACAGGGAGGCGGGTTCGAGCCGTTCGGCGACGGTGGTGAACGGGTGGCCCCGGTGCACCAGCCAGGCGCCCGCGTGCTCGTAGTTGCCCATGTGGGGAAGGGCCAGGATGACGCCGCGGCCCGCGTCGAGGTTGGCGAAGATCTTCTTGTCGCCGGTGACCCGCATCCGGCCGAGGATCCGCTCCCGGTCGTACTCGGGAAGCCGGAACACCTCCAGCCAGTACCGGAAGTACGAGCGCAGCACGCGCTTGCTGAGGACGCGGACCTCGTCGTCGACCGCGTCCTTGCCGAGGACGCGGCACAGGTTCCGCTCCAGCTGCCGCACCCCGCCGCCGTACCGGTGCCACGTGCGGTCGGCGAGCGCGGTGAACGCCAGCCGCGCCGCCCCCTCGGGCATCTTGCGGACGATGGTCCAGCCCATCGCGTACACGGCGTCGGTCACCTCGTCGCGAAGCGACGACGCCCGGTCGCGGTCGGGCTGGGTCACGGGCGCGGCTCCGGGCCGGTCCGCGCGGCGCCGGTCCCGGCGGTCCGGCGGAACGGCCGCGACACCGGGCGGCCGGGGGCCGGGGCGTCCGCGGGGGCGGCG